>NZ_JACJFF010000155.1:0-9575 GCF_014164465.1 Vibrio sp. SG41-7
AGACTTTGTTGGAAGAATGTTACTCAAGTTAATAAAGGAGTGTTGGTGTGTTTTTGCTTAACAATGGGGAAGTGTGAGGCAACAAATTCAAAATGTGTAGTTTTCTACACATCGGTCTCTGCTGGGTCTGCAATCGGGCTTTTTGTAGGGTCTACAACAGGGGTTACAGTGGGGTCGGTGATAGAGTTTGGGATCGGAAATGATTCCGGTTTTGGACTCGGTTGAATCGGCTCTTTAGGTCCAAGGAACTTTGGCGTTGTCCCCATAATATACAGATCAAGGAATGCTTTGGTGCGCGCAAACACTTCACGCAAACGTATTGAGCTTCCCGAGTGATGGGTTGGTCCTGAAACCGCTAAACACTGCGCGTGAATATCGTAAGAATTGGCGATGAATAACGCTCTTTCACAGTGGAATTTTTGAGTGATGATCAGAAAGTTATCGGTATCGAATATCTTTTTGGCGCGAACAATCGAGTCTAAGGTTCTGAAACCCGCGTAATCTAGATTGATGCGTTCCTCGGGGACGCCCGCTTTTAACAAGTCGCGTTTCATCGTCCACGGCTCATTGTAAGAGCGATGAGCGTTATCGCCGCTCAGTAGAAATTGGTCCACTTTTTCACGATCGAAAAGCTCAATCGCGGCTTCGATTCGGTGCTTATAATAGTCGTTGAGTGTTCGACCCAAATATTTGCTCGTGCCAAGCACAACGGCGACCTCAAGCTCGGGCACTTCATCTATATCGTAGATGATGCGATCTTCCGCTTGCCATGAAACCCAATAATCGATCGCAATAACCGCAGCGCTGCCTACTAAGAACACGAGGAAAGCGCCAAACAGAAAACCTTGCAGTTTTTTGTAAGCTTTTTTTATGTAGCTACGGAAAATGTGAGAATCAAATTTCACTCTCGGTATGGTCCTTTCACTGAGCATTAATTTTTGAGTGCTCGATAATACCAAATAAAAATGAGAAAAATCAGTTAAAAAGACAAGACAGTTTAAAGAAAAAAGCCCCTGCAATTGCAGAGGCTCATATAAGAGTCGTTAACGCTCTTTATTCCAAGCGCAGTACGCTTTATTAGAATGCCGTGCGCTTGTAGCGACGGTAAACTGGCTGCCAGAAGTGCTGGTCAATCGCTTGTTGCAGTGCTTCTTCAGTGATCTCTAGAGCAACGCCCTGTTCAATCGCCTTTTTACCTACCGCAAGTGCAATTTTCTTAGATACCGTGTGGATCTCTTCCAATGGTGGAAGTAGAGCACCTGTGCCATTGATTGCTAGTGGAGAACACGTAGCAAGTGCACGGCTTGATTCCATTAGCATTTCGTCAGTGATGCGTGAAGCATTCACAGCCAATACACCAAGGCCAATACCTGGGAAGATGTAGCTGTTGTTACACTGAGCGATTGGGTAAGTTGTGCCGTTGTGAACGACTGGCTCAAATGGGCTACCTGTCGCAACAAGTGCTTGGCCATCAGTCCAACGAATAATGTCGTTTGGCGTCGCTTCAACACGGCTTGTTGGGTTCGACAGTGGGAACACGATAGGGCGTTCACTGTGTAGGTTCATCTCTTTGATGACTTCTTTGCTGAATAGACCTGGAGCACCAGACACACCAACCAATACGGTTGGTTTCGCGTGGCGAACTACGTCTAGTAGAGAGAAACCAGTGCCATCGCTTTCCCAGTCTTTGGTGTTTTCGTTGGTTTGAACCAGACGCTGTTGGAAATCAAGCAGGTTTTGCATGCCTTCTTGTGATGGTATTGGTATTGGTTAAGCTAGCTTGCCCTGCATCGGCACTTATATTGGGAATGCCTGTGATAGGAGAGTAACCACTGTTGTCACTACGCCATGTTACGCCGATTAGGTCAGAAGAACCCGACCCTCGGCTTTCAGACCATAGCGCATAGCTAGTAAGGTTAGTGTTGATAGATGCTAAACCACTCTTGACTCCATCATCATCAATAACGCTGCGTTCCACTACAGGCGTATTGAAGGGACCAAGTTTGACGGTATGTTTTGCTAGGACATCATTTTCATCATCAGCGCCCTTTTCGATACTTAGGATTTCAAGTACGCCAGGAGAAGTTTCTACTGAATGTATCGAGATAGCACTTTTAACTTCACCGTCACTGTTTGTTTTTATATTTCTCGAAAGTTCTGTCGTTGCAATGATATTGGCTTTTGTGCCGTCGTTGCTTAACCAGGCTATTTCCAATGCATTTGTATCGGAGCCAAAAATCGGAGTTTGCCAGATAACGATGCTTTGTCCTGACGGGTCAGTGAAGAGAGTGTTGTCGGTGATTTTTACTCGACTTTCCTCATTCGTAGCTGCCGCGTCAGTCATAAGTACATGATCAACTTCTAATGGTGGGGACCATTCTTGTGTTGTTGCGTCGTAATAGGAAACGTTCAGTTTCTGGTTGTTACTATTGTCTCTCTGTACCCATGTAATATAGGCATTACCATGATTTGAAAGGCTCATTTGAACAGAGCTCTTGTAGTGGTTTTCATCGACAATGAATGGTTGCCAGTCTGATCTTAGTATTTCACCAATATCGGCACTTATCTTGACTTTGTTAGGTACATTGCCATTCGCATAGTCTTCAATAGGGGCTACAGAAGCATATAGCTCATCCGGTTTGCCATTGTTGGCTTCTTCGACCCAAGCACTGTATAGAACAGCCGAACCATTTTCGTTTTGTAGCTGGATGACAGGAAGTGTTGCATCTCTTGTTGGAGAACTTAGTAACACTTCTTTTTGCCATTCTCGCTTATCGACCGTTGTTGTTTCTGTTGAGTTGTCTTGGTTATTGCTTTCACTACCATTGCCATTGGAAGTAGTTCCAGTGCCTCCACTGGAACCACCACATCCTGCCAACACTGATAGTAGAGCAGCTGCTAAAGCTGTTCTTCTTAACATCAATTACATCCTCTGTTGTTAGTTGTTTTCGGATTCAATCATCATTTTTCGGATGATGGCCGCGATAGCTTGTGATGGCTGTGCCCCACGAATAAGCTGAGTTTTCCCAGTTTGGTTATCTACGATGAAAGTCGCTGGTGTACCTGAAATGCCATTTTCAGTAGCTTGCTTCACATCTGCTGCTATTTTCAGGTCGTAACGGCCAGAAGCTAAACACTCTCGAACCAGGGAAGCATCGGCACCAACACTCTCAATAACTTCTGCCAAATTAGGTACTCCACCACCATTGCCTTGTGATTTGGCAAATACTTCGTCTAAGAACACCCAGAATCCACGGTTGCCTTTTTGTTCAGCAACACATTCCGCTGCTAACGCTTCTTTTTCAGCCGCTGGGTTATGAAAACTCAATGGCAGATGTTTCCATTGCCAGTTGATATTCCCGTTACTTGCATCCACCACTTCTTTTGGTGTGTCGTGGAATTTTTTGCAGAACGGGCACTCCAGGTCAGAAAATTCCACCAGCGTGAATCGAGCGTTCAGGTTTCCATATATGCGTTTATCGTCAGGCACTTGTTCGGGAGCTGATTCGTATTTTGCGTATTTAGCCTGAATATCCTGTTCGCGTTTCTGTTGAACGAAATGTTCCAGTGCTTTTTGAACTGCATTGTTAAAGCGCTCTTCTGATTTAAAGCGATAGTCACTTTCTAGTTGAGTAATCTTCGACTGGAGAGAATCGCGCTCTTGAATGAGCAACTCTTTGGTCTGGTAAATTTGATATCCCACTGTAGCGACAGACGCTCCCAAAATTAGGGTCAAAGCAGCACCAACGGCCAGTAGCTTTTTCTGCATTGGACTGAATGATTTTTGTTGTTGTGATGTGGTTTGTTCTGACATTACATTTTGCCCTTAGTAAACTTTTACAGTTGCCAATTCATGAATCAGGGTTGAAGCTTCCATTTTTGCGCGTTGTGTTAAGCGCTTAACGATGTCTTCACTTGGTGAGTAATCAACGAGGTTTGTTTCTTCTATAACATTGCGAGAAATTGAGTGTAGGCTTCCTAAACCATCAATTAACCCAATCTCAAGTGCTTGCTCTCCATTCCAGATCAATCCAGAGAACACTTTTGGATCGGCTTTGAGTCGTTCACCACGGCTCTCTTTTACTCGCTCGATGAACTGCTGGTGGGTTTTCGATAGCACTTCCTTCCAGAAGCTAGTTATCTCTTCTGAAAGAGGGGAGAATGGGTCTAACAAAGCTTTGTTTTCACCAGATGTTATAGCTCGTCTTTCAATACCCAATTTTTCCATGAGCCCAGTAAATCCGAAGCCAGAACTGATGACACCAATAGAGCCAACCATACTTGCTTTGTCCGCATAAATTTTGTCTGCGGCCACGGCGATGTAATAGCCACCAGATGCACCGATATCATCAATTACAGCGATAACTTGTTTTTCTGGGTATTCTGCTTTTTGAGCTTGAATCTCTTCGTATATTCGACCTGCTTGCACAGGGCTTCCACCAGGACTGTTTATTCGTAGAACGACAGCTTTTGCATGGGGATTTTTGAAAGCAGCCTGAATGGAAGGGATTAGATGATCTTCATCTGCAAGTGAACCCGCAGCGATTTCTCCTTTGATATTAATGAATGCAACATGTGGAGTGTCAGCTTTGGATGTCTGCCAAGGTAGTCCTCCTGGATTTGAAGCTACGGTTAGAAATGCAACTATCATAAGGACAAAGCCAAGGGAGCGAATCAACTGAATCCCTCTTCGCCATCTTCTGTCTTTTACCTGTTCCTTATGGAGGGTAAAGACCAGATCTTTAATCATGTCTTTTTCCCATGCTTCTGGTTTATTGTTTTCACTCATGTTTATTCCTTAGTTGTGGTTTGTTTTCGACCTGGGTGAGTTGGAACCAGAAACAGCTCCCATTCTTCCTCGGTTAATTTGTTCTCTTTCGCTAATTCAAGTTTGTCGGCTTGTTTTAACCTCTCTGATAACGTGGATTCCGCTAACCCGAAATTAGTAGCGACTGCCGCAACGGAATGGTATCCCTTGCCATTTATCACAATTTCAACATCGGCTTTTCGATTAGGGGGAATAGCGTTGAGTACCTTTTCCCAGTCCATATCTGAAAGCTCGTTACATCGTGCCTTTTCCAATAATTCTCGATGTCGAAGTCTCTGGTAGAGAGCCGAGTACGTTAAGTTAGCGGCTTCGGCCAGATGGTTTAACGTGGGGTAGGAATCACCTTTATAGGTGATAGGTTTGTTGGCCGCCTTTGGGCCCTTGTTTGGAGCTGGTGGTTCAGATAAGACTGAGTTCCAGTTCTCATCTGTCATAGTGTTGGTTTGGTAGGCTTTTAATAGCCCTTTATCCCTAATCCTTGAATAGAGAGTCCTTTCTGCTTTACCAGTTTGTTGGGCTAGTTCGGTTAAACTAGCGTAGGGCTTTCCTTTGACGTAAATAGGTGAACTCTTTCTTCGCCTTGCTTTACGTTTTTTAGTCTTTTTTTCTGGGCAAAATGTGCCAGCTTCTCTTTGTTCTATGAAGACAGAGCTAGTTTCTGCGTTGAAGAACTCATCCGCTATTCTATTTTTAAGCTCCGTTGCCCTGGCTATGACGACATCAAGCATTAGATCAACAGCCACAGCATTTGCTGCACTATACGGAACCAGCTTTCCTTCGCGGTTGCGTTTAAGGCTAAGTGCTTCTGCTTCTCGGCAAAGCTCTGTACATTGAATAGCGAAATGTCCGGTATCTTTCATTAGGTATGATGAAATGATGCCGCTCATTTTCCTCGTGAATCTTGAAGTCATATATTGAACATGCCCACCCATCAATTCCTGGCTTTCTATACCAAGCTTTCTGGACAGCTCTTCAATATCTTTTTGTTTATAACGGAAAGCCGAGTGTTTTAAGCTTTGTGCATTACGAATAAGCTCTTGACTCGCGCCATGTCTCTCCAAGTCGGATATTAGGAATGGGGCCAATAGATCCATGCGCACTACACTCCAACTCCAATGACCTTCAAGACAAATAGGCATAGCATTGAATAGAAGGGGGTTAGCAGTAGAGATGCCATGACCATACCGAATACTCGTGCTGGCATTTTTTTAGCGTACATAACCATCCAAGGCATCATTGCACATAAGGCAGCGATCATTGCTCCACCAGCGCCAAGCTCAGGGAAAAGCACTGATTGGATAAGGATAAACAGGCATTGAGCATAGCCAGCTTGATTCAATGGCTTGTTACTAAGGTTTTCTTCACTTTTTTCTGGTGTTTGAGTTCTTTCCACATTTCGCTCCTTACGCCAACTCTGGTACACCGAAGTATTGACGGTATAAGTCGTGATCATTCGCTAACAGACGCTTGACTGTGCTTTCATCAATCTCATTAATTGCCATGGTTAGGATTTGGTCTTTCCCAATCACACTCATATCTACAGTGAACCAAGTGCCTCTGACCGATTTAGCAAGAATTTGTAGGTTCCAAGGCACTTTTATCTCGTTGGCCGCAGTGATGTTTGAAACCTTAACAACCGTTGCATCCTTCCCGAGCCAGCGTTTGTTATCAATGACAAGATCCATATTGTCGAACGCTGATTTGGCTGCTTTTTTGCGGATTTCTATGATGGAGTTTGAGCCTCCATTCTTGGCCGCAAGCTAAAGAACTACCCCTAATGCTGTACAGGCGACGATAGGTTTACCTGCAAGACCAGCAATTACTCCACCGATAGATATCAGCAACATCATTGTTTTATTGATTCTTGTTAATGGCATAAGCCCTCCTTTGCCATGAGAGTAACGGATAAACAGCAAAAGCTTCTCACTGCAACATGCCCAATAAGGGCAACTGAGAACTCAATGAAACAATCCCTCACACGAACAGGACGTCTTTATTAGTCCTTGCCTAATAGCCTGATATTTGTAGTAGAGAGAGACGACTTTTTTTTCATTCAGTAACTTTGTTCTGATGTAACGAACCTTGTTCTTTCCGTCGGGCTGTGGGACAACCGTTCTAACGTACCCGTAATCGGATACCTCTAAGTTGTATTGATTTTTAAGAATCACTCGGTATACAGATAGCTGGATTACATCCGATTCAAAGATCCTGTTATCTTTCCTTAACTTGGTATCCAGAGGGATAAGGACTTTCTTTTTTGATAAAAAAACTTGATCGACTCTTCCATGCAGAGGTACAGGTAGTGTTGTTGCCACATCTTCTTCACAAAGAAACAGAGTTGCGTTTCTCAACTCATTTGGCATGTTTTCTTCACTCCACCAGCTGAGCACCTCATGCAAATGCTTTTTCCGCCATAGGTCTACTTTGGCAATTAGAAATGGAGCGACAATCAGTGAAACTAACAACAAGACTATATTCATAAAATATTCTCAATTACTTTATAGTATCATTATATAGCCCCTTAAGTATTTGTCACGTAGCCACTTTGGAAGTACTAAGCATTTAGGTTCGGTATGAGGGAAGGGGGAGCGTGAAAGACTTTTAGGGCAGGGAAGAGCCCCGTGTAGAAGGGGCTATTGCAGCTGGTGGAGCACTAGTGAAGCAAAGAGGGGACTTTCACATGTGAAAGTCTACCGTCAGACATCATATCTAAGGTGTCTACATCCAAATTTGAGTCTCTTAGCCCTTTTCCTTCGTAGACGATATCTGGTGTGCAGCTTGATTTAAATACGCCGTGGGGAAGATGATCGAAATCCCCAAGCCACATTCTAAGTCTGAGATCAACGATGTAGTCTCCTGGCAATGTAATCCAGCAATGAGGGGTTACTACGTCTCCTGACGACTTTTCTGTTACATAGCCGAACATGCAACAGTGTTCAACGTTGGCTTGTTTCAGAAGATGGCTTACTAGATAAGTCATTCCATCACAGTCAACCTGACAGTCCTCCAACACAAACAGAACTGTTTCTAACTCAGAAAACCATTCCTCATTGATCATTTGAAATTTCCTTTTTATTTATCTCATTCTCAAAAGGGTACGGCTTTCTTCTTTCCGCCAATTCAATGTCTGCTCCGCACTGTTTACATAACCCCTGTTCCTTTGCACAGCTGTCGCAGACTGCATCAGTAGCAGTTGAGCCGAACTGCATTGTTTCTTCGCAAACACCACAAGGTTTTGATGTTATCGCAGCTCCTCCTATTCGTTGAGAACGAGCGTAATAGCAACATAAACACAAATGCATGGACTCTCGTTTTTCCTTTTCGACGTCAGAGGTAATCCTTTCGGCAAGTTGGAGTATGTGCTGGATTTGTTCTTTAGCTCTTTTGTTTCTATATGAAATTGTTGAGCGTGTAATTTGTTCTTTCTGCTGCTGCATGTCTACCTCCTGAAAAAGGCAATCTCCCTAAGCAAAATGCTTGGGGAGAGCTAATTAGTTCTCTGGGTGTATGAACAAGAGAGGTTCGCCATTGTCGAGTAGATAAGGCGTTTTAAATTTAGATTCACCTACCCGTATGTTCCCAGATGCTACGTAAACATAAGCCCAAGAGGGAAGTTTTCCGCTTACAAGTGAATATATTTTGTCGCTTGGGACATGGCTACCTTTACCGGGAGTAACTCGGAATCGGTTGTAGTAAACACTGTGGTTTGATTCAAAAGGATACGAATCAATTTCATCGACTCCGACAAAGCTAGGGGCCTTTGCTTCGCGGGGCTCAAAGACTTCGGTTGCTATGTAGCAGAGATCTACATTTGTCATGCCTGCTTTGTATATGGGGCAACCGTATTCTTCACTGTGAAAGTAGAACTCTACTTTGCGTTCGGAATTGCCATTTGTTGCTTCATACTCTAATCCCATTTCTTCTAGCGTTGACTCAATGGCCGTTTTCATTTCAAACAAAAGTTTTTCTTGAGCATTTTTGGTGGATGACGCTTCGGACTTTGGCATCCATGCAATTACGCTGTTTCTGGATGCTGTGTCGGGCTGCTCTAAAAGAGAGGTGACAAGCCCCAATCCTAACCCTGATGTTAAATCTAGGTTCGCGCCGAAGGAGGAGGTAAACAAAAGAGAGTTTGTCGCAGCGCTGCCTGCAAATTGCAAAGACTCGTAATTCTCTCTTGGAACGTATTTGTCACTTACATTGTACAATCCACCAGCCTGCGCGATGTTATATGCACGACTGTGTGATTCATCGTATGACACTGGTTGGGAGGTTGACGCACAACCAGTCATTATTACCGACATTATTGACACGCCTAAACCTATTAGTTTTCCATTTATCATTACCTAACTCCTAAGTTGTTTTTAGGTTGCTTTTGTGTTCCTTTAGTGAACAATGCAACTTTACCTTATCTATCAAAACACTACCTTAAAGGCACTTTGCTTTTCTAGACGGCATTCAATCTATTTTTATGCATACCCATCATTCAATCTAAATGTTGTCTTTGGGTTGCTTTTCGATACCTCACGTTGAAAATCCAAGTCCGTTTTCGGTTTGCCTTTTAAGCTCATTATATGACCTTATAAAGATGATGCAATACACTAATTCACGGCTGGTTAAAGTAAATGTCAGTACGGTCGATTAAAGAAAATCAGTGTCCTATGCTTTTTATTGGACGCTCAGAATTGGCTTGGAGAGCCTTGTATGGAATTTGTCGTTATTACTTTCTTTGGATTAGCTATATCCA
>NZ_JACJFF010000156.1:0-9210 GCF_014164465.1 Vibrio sp. SG41-7
AGCAAATCGCGCAAAACCTATTGAACGTCGGCAACTATGTCGGTAAACGTGTCCACTTAGTGTCACAAAACGCCAAAGACAAACACCGTCATAGCCAAACCATCCAACGTGAAAGTCATACGGTCGCAGCCTGGGTAAAACACCGGTTTCAAGAAGAGCATCGTCACTCTGTCCATAGTTTGTTGCACTCCGACCTACCAATGACCAACAAAGATGTCCTTCTCGTCGACAGCGCCCACAAAATGAGCGCGAATGAGTTGATCGCTTTAAACGCAAAAGCTAAGGGATCGGGGAGCAAAGTCATCTTGCTGAACAACACGTCCAGTCGCCAAGGTTTTAATGCCTATAACGCCATCGAGCTTTACCGCAAAGGCAACGTCGTCTCGCACTCTTGGGTAGACAGCAAACAGATAGACAGTAAGGTTGCCTTGCACGACAGTGATACGCGCACCCTCGCCAGAGCTTATACCTACTTATCAAACAAAGAAGACACACAAGTGCTGGCGACTTCTCACGTTGAACAACTACGATTGACGGACGCGATCCGGACCTCTCTACAGAACCAGGGTCAACTTGCCCGCAGCGGCATCACCTTGTTGACTCAGCAACCTCATTATTTGTCTAAACCCCAACAGGAGTTAGCGCAACACTACAAGCCGGGCATGACCCTTCGCCATTGGGAAGACGGAAAACCTCAAGAGTTAGTGGTTTCCACATCGGATAAGACAAACAATCGAGTCCATGTACTCAGCAAAACCGATGGACAAGAATACACCCTCGATCCCGCTTCCACCGGATTCAAAGCCCTCAACATGCAGGTCTTTAAACCTGAATCGTTGCAAGTTAACCAAGGTGAACGCCTCATAACCACCAGTAAGCACTTTCCATCTGGGTTGAACGCCAATGAACGTTACGTGGTCACAGGATTATCTAAAGAAACCCTGAAGTTAACGGACACGCAAGGCGAATCGAAAACCATCCCCGCTGAAGCCCTGAAAGACGCACCACTAAAATACGACTATGTGCATTCCGCCAGTCATATCGAACCAAGGCCGCACACTCTTATTTCAGGCAAAACCTTTACGCTCTCCAAAGCGCTCTTCCATGATCTGACCGAGAAAAGCGCGCGCATCGATGTGTTTACCGACAACCCCGATAAAGCCCAGGCCGCGCTTGAGAAAAGCGAAGTGAAGCTTTCTGCCATCGAGCGAGTGATGCACACTCAAAGCGTCAACGACCGCTACCTGACTGACACCACCGCCATCACCGTCAAAAGCGACATCCAGCAAGCCCTCATTCTCTTAAACAAAGAGCAAAATTCACCACTGCAAGAGAAAGCGTTGAACTTTGCCCTGAGTCATCTTTCTGAAAAAGAAGCGGCGTTTACACAAAAAGAGTTAGTCGTCGAAGCGATCCGTTACGCTTTTGAAGAGGCCAATCAACCGATAATCAAAGATCAAATTGAAACAGAGCTCGCCAAGCGCAGTGACACCCTCTCTGCCGAATACAGCGACGGCACACGCTGGACCACCCAAGCGGCGCTCGATACCGAAAAGCACATCTTGCGGAACATTGAGCAAGGGAAAAATCAACACAAGCCGTTTGCCACCCACAGACAAGTCAGAGATTATCTCGATGCACAGCCTCGCCTTACCCAAGGGCAAAAGGACGGCATCACCCTTATCTCAACGACCAAAGACAGTTTTGTGGCCGTGCAAGGTTTAGCGGGCACCGGTAAATCCACCCTACTCGAATCCAACATTGAATTGATTCAACACGCTAGCCAAGCCAGTAAACACTCACCTTCACAAATCATAGGTATTGCACCAACGCACGCCGCCGTCAGCGAACTGGAAAGCAAAGGGATACAAGCGCAAACGCTGGAAAGCTTACTGACCGACCTAAGACGTGGCATCACCTTACCAGAGGACTACAAAAACACGCTGTTCTTCCTCGATGAAAGCTCCATGGTCAGCAACCAACAAGCCAAAGAGCTCACCGACCTTGTATTGCAAAGCGGCTCCAAAGCCACCTTGCTTGGGGATAAAGAGCAGCTGCTGTCTCTTAATGCTGGTAAACCGTTTGAATTAAGTATGAGCCAAGGACTCATCGATACGGCTTTTATGACCGACATCATTCGTCAGAAGAATGAAATACTGCTTGGTGCCGTACACAACATTGTAGATAAGCAGCCACACAGCGCCCTCGATAAACTCTCTCAGCAAGGTCCTGATACACTCGGTAGCACGCAACATATCATTTCCACCCTCGATGAGAGTGCGAGAGACCAAAGCAAAGCGCAACTCATCGCCACCGAAAAGCTGCCTTACGCGGTGGCGCAGGACTACCTTGCCCGAACGCCAGAAACACGAGAAAATACGCTTATCATTGCTTACACGAATAATGAGCGTGACCACATCACTGAGCACATTCGTGTTGGACTGATGAAAACACAGGAAATAGGCCAAGAGAACATCACCACCACCCGATTGCGCTCCACAGGTGATAGCAAAGAAGAGCTGACCACCATGATGCCTTATCAGAAAGGGCTCATTTTAAGCACCAAGCCAGGAGAGTACGACATCATTACCCACGTTGATTCGGAGCACGGTGTGGTGACACTTCAAGACGTAAACACAGGTAAGACAAAGCCGTTTTTACCACGCAACAAAGACCACAAATACACGTCACTCTTCGCTCAATCAGAAAAGCCACTTTCAACCGGTGATAAAATCATGACCCGCTTTACCGATAAAGCGCGAGGCATTAAAGCCAATGTGGAATACACCATCAGCCGCGCCACCGATGGGGAAATCACCGCACTGTCGAAAGAGGGGCAAACGTTAAACCTCAATCCAAACCAACTCAAAGACGGGCATTGGGATTACGCTTACACCAGAACCGCAGATATGGCGCAAGGCGCGACGTATCAGAACGTCATTACCACCCTAAAGGGTAAAGGCGCACTGACGAACTTAAGACGCGCTTACATCGATTTAAGCCGGGCGAGTAGTCATGTGAAACTCTTTACTGACAGCCCAAAACAGATGATGAAGAGCTGGTTATCGAAAGAGGTCAATAAACACAGTGCCATTGAAACCGTCGAGAACATTGCACCACACAGTACGCCTTACTTTAATGACAAAGCCCTATCTCATGAAGACGTGCGTTATCACAATAGAAACGGAGATTTTGACTACAACCAATTTAAAGAACACATCAGCCAAACGTTACCGAAATACACCGAAAGCTTAGCCATCAACCTCTTGGGGCAACCGAACCCATCTAAATCAGACCGTGATTATCTCACCTTTGGTATTGGAAAGTCGGCAATAAAGGTATCGTTAACGGGGGAATATCGAGGGTATTTTAAAGACTATACCACCGGTGAAAAAGGCTCATTAATCGATTTAATGATGATTCATAAGGAAATAAATTTTAAGGAGGCAATGCAAGAAGCCCACAACATCCTTAATGATCCTGATAAATACCAGCTCACCGCCAACCCCAAACATGACCAATTACTGAATACAACGCCAAAACACATGGCACAATTTGAAGAGAGAGCGAAAGAATATATACAAACCAGCCAGCCACTCACAGGCACATTAGCCGAAACTTACCTCAATAATTTGGGGATTGAACACCCTAAGAATGACCATGTTCATTTTCATCAAGAAGTATATTCCTCAGAGGACAAAACATTTCACCCGGCGATGATAACTAACATTCACGATAAAAAAGGAGAAACAAAAGCGATCGAAGTGACTTATTTAGACGGGCAAGGAAATAAAGATCCGGCACTCGACATCAACCCACGGATATTAGGCACGAAATCCAAACAAATAACGCGATTCCATCAAGGCAGTGATTTGCACACCACCATCATCAGTACCTCAATCGAGAATGCTTTTATTATTAATCAAGCGCATCAAGGCCAATACGACATTATCAATGTCAATCATAAGAATGACATTCAGAATATCTCCCCCGATGAACTCAGACAGAACATTGTGATTGTACTGAGTCAAGGCAATACTGATTTAAATCCCAACAACATTGAAAAAATCATGGCCAATTTTTCAGGGAGAAATATTCAGTTTGTTTCACCTGACAATATGCTTGAGGAAATCAAACAGGGTATTGAACAATACCATCAACAAACGCATCAACAAAAAGAGGAATTCGACACCCCCACTCAAGACCATGATTCATTAACCAACAAGCCGGACACTGATATTAATCAACACACAAAAGAAATCAAAGATAAAGAGCTTGAACACTTCGACAGCAAAGAACCCTCCCCTCAAAAAACGTTTGATTTTAATCAGGAGCGTGACAACAACAATGACCAATATAATAAAATAGATAGAGAGTTAGAGCGGTAGAAAAAGGGGTGTCCAATGGACTACCCTTTTTTTTTGCCTGCCAGAAACTCATCGACTTTATTATCGATATCAGATTTCACCTGTTGCCTAAAGGGTTTGGATTCTTTTTGTTCTCGGAATAATTTTTCACCATCAAAGGTTTGTCCATGAACCACATCAGTGATCGCAGATGAACCACGAACGACACGATAAATCTCTTCCATCAACTCACGATTCGATGGACTATCATCCTCACTGTCATTGAGTTTAATGCGCAGTGCCAACATCAAAAGTTGCCGCGTGGCCTCGGCATCACTTAAGGCTTCCTTATCCCTAAACGTCTTAAAATCTTGCGCTAACTTTCCACGTAATGAGCTTTGTAATGGATAAGAACGTGTCATATTGCCCTCCTCAACCCCAATTAAAAGCATTGTTATTCCAATGAAATTTCAATCAATTAATTTTATAAAACACCCATTAAGCCTTGTCAATAAAGGACTCAATCAACATTCAATGATTTCCAATTAAAATGACATTGAAAACGCTCTCATCGCTTTACCTATAAGGGATCAATTAATAATCATTGAAAAAATATATTTATCCATTGAAATTTAATCGGCTAATTAGTGTAATTTCTGAAAATTTTTCCACGTTACTTTAAGCGACTATTATATCTTTAACTTTTTGTTTTTATTATCTTTATGTTTTTCACAGACAACCATTTGCATTGATTTCAATGCGCCGTAGGGTGTGGATGATTCTAAAGCGGTAACAATGACCTCCAATGAGTCTCCATCGAGTTTGTATTTTTTGGGCTTGTTTTAGAAACGTCGAGAGCAAAAGCCGAACCGTTGGCGATTGAACCGAGGGTGATTGAGACCATTAGGGAAGGAATGTAAAACGGAAAAAGAAGATCGTGACACAACTAGCGCCGCACTGTTATGGTGCGACAAAGGTTATTTTAATGGCGATTGGTAATAGACTTTCTGAACTTTTTTGATGTATATTTTTCTGGCGCTTTCGGTACGTTTAAGAAATCCTGCATTATAAGCGCCTACGCTATTCCAGTTATAGCCATGGCTGGCAAAGTTAGAACTTAATACCCACGCACCTAATGAAACATTAAAACAAGGTTCGTAGACATTGGTTTCATTGACATTAAATTCAGCCAGTCGAGGAAACCAACTAGAGTTAATTTGCATGAGTCCAAAATCACGACTGGTTACTTGACCTTTTTTATTTTTGTTTTCGTTATAAGCATTAGGATCAAGACTGCTTTCAACTTGTGCTATCGCTCGCAGCAAATCTGGATCTACATTATAATGTTGTCCTGCTTCATCAAAACAAAACGAATACCCGACACTTGGAAAGACCGACAAAAATAAGATTAGTTTTTTCATAAGCTAAAAAATGGAGTCCAAAGGAACTCCATTATATCGCGTGAATTGACGTCATCAATATTCATTAAGGAGTAAAATCGTAGTGCAACTACGATCACGCTCGGTAATTATCCAAACTTGTTCATTACAAATGGTATAACTGGATAAAACCCGCTCGCCTGTCTTAGTGGCTTCGTCATTGGTAAGTTTATCTTCAACACAGACATTTCCCCAATCACCATTTTGGTAACGATGTAAGTAAATCGGTAAATTCACACCAATATTGTTATTTAGCAGTTCAGCAATGCCTTGTGTACAAACAACTTTGCCAAGATCAAACGGCACAGTCGTACAAAAATAATTTTTTTCTTTTGTTTCTTCGTCACCTGATGTAACATTTTTAATGTTCATTATATTTACCCCTGTATTTAAATTGAATTTGCCTTGATATTTGATACAACAAATATCAAGGCGCTTTACTTTTAGCGTTTAATAAACGTCTTCCGTTTTACGAATGTGATTAAACACCTCATACACTTCATCGTAAGAAATGCCATACCCTTCGAGCTTTTCGACACAATCACAAATGTCATTGGTATAGAAACACTCGTGATTGAATAGCTCACGGCGAATGATCGATTTTTTACCATTCTCTTCGATGTCTTCGGCGATCCCTTCTTGAGCAATAGAATCTAAACGGTTCATTAATTGCTTCGCATTATCAACAGGGCAAATTAAGCCCATACCTAACGACGCATATTTCACGCCCTCTTTGTTTGCTTCATCGAACTGTTTAGTGGAAAAGGCAAAAAATGCCCCAGCTTCATTAAATGCTTGCGTTTGTTTGGCTTGAATATAGTGAGAGAGATATTTCATGACTTACTCCTGACGTTAATACAAAAATATCCCAGTAATTAAAACGGGCAACGGTGAAACGAAAAGAGGGCTCTCGAAGGGGTTGATACATCCTTCACAATAAAATTGTCAGTTAAGTCCCCTATTTTAAAGTGGTGCAAGATACTCTTCTCAACCTCAGCCAGAGTGGATGGGTAGAACTTAGAATCACGCGAAGTAAATCCCGCGATTTTGAGTTCAGCTAAGGTAATGTCGCTACACGGCGTAAGAGAAAAGCCGTGCTCTTCTTCCTCTGTACGCTGAGGAATACGCAATAAAGAGATATCATTTTTTGGTGAGCTTTCGTGCCCAGCGGCGAAACGCTGGTTGCTGAAATTCGATTTAGAGAGAGTTGGGGTTGAGTTTTGTTGTGCCATGAGGAGTTTCCTTTTTGTTTGAGTATCACTTTTATGGAGCCGCTTGGCTGTCCAGACCTCAAACAGGGTTCTTCTCTGCAGGGGCGCGAAGCGTTTATTTACCCTTGCAGAGAAGGTTCTGATTGAGGATGGTGAACAGCCTGCGAGCGCCATCAAGTGATGCGAGTCGAAAGGAAAATCGGCACATAAGAAAACAAGCCCTTACTCGAACTTAATTGAAGCCAGTGAAAGGTAATAAGGAGGCACGACGATGCGCAGCTACGCAGTAGCGGAGGCGTTGGGTGATTGTTCGCAGTAACTCAATGTCACATCGAGCTTGCTCGATAACAGTGCCATAAGTTATCGCGAGAGGAGTGAAGCGACTGAATGAGCCGTCCGAAGGGAGAACGCCCAATATTTAAGTTTAATACGTACTTTACAGGTTGATTGGCGTTGGAAACAGAACCGTCATAGTCAATATTCAGGGATATGCGTCGAAGGCGGTTCAAGTCAAATATCGCAATAAATCTAAAGGGTTATTCGCCATATAGCCATTAACTCAACTGGCCTCCACCTTTTTGGTCAGGGAGAGCGGAAAGTGAAAAAGCTTGATGCAAAGAAACGCAGAGCATGGCAAAAGCTGCACTTAGCTTTCATCTCGATACACCCGAAACCATGAGTGCGGAAGTCAGTTTTGTTGTGCCATGAGCCTCTGAAAAAGAAAGGTTGTCCCTCACTGAAACTCACCTCGAAAGAAGGTAATGCTTTGGGAAGAGAGTGGATCAATAAATGAAGCGGAAAAGGCGCTAACGAGCGGTAAAGCGAGTTTGAAATACTACAACGCTCAAATAGGTGAAATGATAGTAAATGTCAAAACTATAAACAAAATTATAGGTCTAGGGATACCAGTTTGAAGCGGTTAGCCATAGACGATGTAGCTTTGTTTCCAGGCTTATTTGATCAACAATGCCACTTTGCCACACAACCCTTTATGCTTGCTCGGCTAATGAGAAAGTTGTGCTAGTTCGTCTTCATTCAATCCCGTGACATCCATAATGGCTTGCTGGTCGATCCCATTAAGCAACATCTTGCGCGCCATCTCCTTGAGTGCTTCTTGACGGCCTTTTTCCTCACCTAATTGTATACCTTCTTGGCGGCCACGTTGCTCGCCTTGTTGGCGCAATTGTTCTGCAATAGTCATAAGTGTTTCCTCGTGTTTCGGTACTGATGAGACTAGTGACGTAATTAACGCTTCTAGGTTACTCGTTTCACCCACTTGGAGTAGGTAGCTCATCAATGACTGTACTTGCTTATCTGTAGTGTAATCGGTTAAGAGCAATGTGACCAGAGGCTCAAGGAAATCCATGATATCGCGATGCCTCGCGTGCTTTTGTACAAGTTCAAGTAACGCGATACGGCGATGTTGCATTATCTCATCATCGGAGATAACAGTGACATCGACCAATGGAAAATCTTGAGTATAGAGAGCCTTAGCCATCTTAGGGTTAGCAAAACCTTTTAACCAATTCATCTCATAAGGATACGGCGAGACTTGGCCATGGTAAAACTGCAAAGGTATCACTAAGGGTAAGTGCTCACGGCCCGCTTCAATATGCTGTTGCATAGCAGCGATAGCGTAACGCATCAGTCTGAACGCCATGTGTTTATCTGGCCGACTCTGGTGCTCGATTAACGCATAGACGTACCCTTCCCCCTGAGACGTTTTAAGAGAATAAAGGACATCCGAATAGTAAGGGCGTAAGCTTTCTTCAATAAAACTGCCTGATTCGAGCTTTAGGGTCGTCAAATCACAGATTTCACGCAGCTCAGCAGGCAGGTGAATATCCAATAAGTCCTTAGCGGTTTCAGGGTGAGTGAGAAACTGCTTAAAGAGCGCATCATGTGGCGTTGGCGTGGTCTTTTTCATTCCATTATCCTAACACCAAATAAGTCAAATCAGTACTATGATAAAAATTCCGCACCATGTTGGTTTCTTTCTACACATCAATTTAGTTCATTCACAGTCCTACTAGCCGATATTTGGACAAGTTATTACCCCAAAGATTAATAGAGTAATGACTCTTACTGCTGAGTTTGTAATACTTGTAGTCATGGTGAAGTGCGGAACAACGATACTTAGAAATTCAAGTGATGGCATAAAGATCGCGTAAAACCCATAACTTAATCTTGCCATACATCGTATGAAACCAGAGA
>NZ_JACJFF010000157.1:0-8936 GCF_014164465.1 Vibrio sp. SG41-7
ATTGTTCACTAGATTGAACCATACTGGGCACTTTGATGCCGTGACAGGGAGTATCCTTCCTCGTCAATCGAATCATCGTCAGACTCCGTAGGTTGGGGAAGCGTTCATATCATTTCCCTAGCACTCACCCAATTCGTGGTTATCAGGAGGAGCATTCCCTCACGGTTTTGCTCCCGTTTGGCACAGTGCCAAACTTCGTTACATTGTCAGGCTCGCTTCTTTATTCAGAGCCTTAGGGTCGTCTGGTGATACAAACGGTTCACTCTTTTCGCGGTGAACAGCGCTTCATGCGACTTCACGTCGCACGGACAATTCCGTGTCAGTGACTTTTCTAAATTAGTATTTAATGAATAACTACAGGTATAACAAAGTAATTGTTGAGCGCTAATGGGAAGAATTGGTTTATGTTGAGAAAGCAACTGAATTCATATAAAATAGCATAACTAATTGATTCCTATATTTATCAGAGGCAAAGATGAAAAAAACTTTAATTGCAATCAGCTGTACAGCGATCATCGGTGGTGGTGCCTTGGTTGCCAATAACATGTTGATTAAGAATGCAGCAGAAACTGTGACCAGTGAAGTTGAAAGCTCACTAACTGGACTAAAAAACCAATTCATTGATGCCCAACTGATCGATACGGAAATCAACAATAACAATATCAAGCAGAATTTCGCTATCTACATAAACAATGGTTCAAAAAGACTTCCTGAACCAATCTACCTAAGCCACACAGCAACGGTTGCGCCATTCGGACTTAGCGTTGAAGGTAATTTTAGTCTCCCGAAGGATAAAGGACTTACCTCAACGTTAATCAGAGAGGTAGCAAGCTTAAATGAAAGCATAAAATACACATTCGATACCAGCAATCAGTCTTTAGATCTACAAAGCAACTTCTCACTTGGAGAAATCAATACAGGCCGCTCAAGCAACTTCAAACTTGGCGATGTTGAGATTCTGTTTAAAGGCAATAAAGAAGCCTTCACTACATCCACAAAAATTGACGGAATTAGAATCTCTGAAAGAAGAGAACAGGCCTATATAAACGGCATTGAGATTAAGTCAAATATCACTAATGACACCCATAATACTGAAATAATTGCAAATGATGGAGGTATCAACGCTCGATCTGGTGGATTTAGCTTCAAAGACGCGAAGTTTCATTCAGCAATTACAATTGAAGACAATACGAGCCTGAAGCTTGATTGGAAAGTTGACTCACTAGATCTTCAATCTCCAAACATCACCCAACTATCGAACAAACTTGGCTTAAGTGGTGAGATTAAAGGAGTTAATACTCAAGAGCTTAATAGCTTCATCGGTTTGATTGAAAGAAATCCTACAGAGGAAACAATTGAGGCTGCTTTTAAATCCATAATAGGTAATGGGATCAAATTCGAGAATATCAACATCTTCGTTAATGACTCAAGTATCGATGGAGAAATTGAAATAATGCCTAAAAATTATAAAGGCTTAACTAACCGAGAATCAGGAGAGGCATTTGAGAAGTCCCTTAAAGTTGACTTCAATGTCACTATCACACCAAAGCTAGTTAAATTACTTGAAATCAACCAAAACGCATTGGACAGACTGTTGAACGAAGAAGAGTCAGGTAACTACACCACAACGATCAAGCACTCACTTGGGAAGACATTCATCAATGGCATCGAAAGGGGCGGGATCGAACTTTAACCACTGAAAATAAAGGATTTTATTTTACAGTGAACTTTTTAGATAATCACGATCTGATCATGAAGTAAAATAACATGAGAAATTCGCACATGATTATCATTGAGCAACTTAAAAAAGTGAAAGATACCCGTTCGCACATCAATCAAGTTTATCCTGTTATGGAAGTTGCTTTTTTGGTCATAACAGCCATGATTTGTGGTCAAAATAAGTGGACAGAGATTAAGGATTTCGGTGAAGGAAATATCGAGTGGTTACGTGAGTATTTCCCCTACGAAAATGGTCTTCCCACTCGACATAATATAGCTGCGATCATGAGAGCTGTTGTGCCAGAGACGCTCTTGGAAGCGATGGTGGGCTGGGTCAATTTGCACAGAGAGAAGCATGCTCAGCCTATAATCAGTGTTGATGGGAAGGTTCTAAAAGGGGCGAAAGCAAGCAAACAACATCACCCTCTCTATATGGTTTCGGCATTTGATGTAGACGAAGGTTTGACTCTCACACACCAACCTTGTGACGGCAAAGGTATGGAGCTAATAGCAATAAGAAACATGCTAGACGCTTTGGATATCAAAGGATGTTTATTAACGGCTGATGCCCTACATTGTCAGGTTGAAACACTGAATAAAGTGGTTGATAAATGCGGAGATATCCTAGTACAAGTTAAACTGAATCAACCAAGTTTGTTAGCCGAAGTTGATGCGCAATTCCAAGACTATTGGGCTTTGCCTGAAGATAAACAGCAATCATACATCACGGAAGACAAAGGACATGGTAGAAAAGAGGTTCGTGAGGTGTAACTATTCACCCGCGAGCTATTGACGTCAGTTTAAGCTAAAAACGCTGGCGTCTGATAATCCACTTTGAGCATATGATGTTCGACGATTTCACGCAGCCAGTTATACGCAGAGATCTTCTGAAGTTTCGCTGTCTCTATGAGTGAGAACATCCGTTCTCGGAACAGGTCTCCCCGATATGAACGAGTCACATAACAGCACTTTCTCATCAATATGTAGTTACGGAGAACTCGCTCCGCAGCATTGTTCGTTAACGGGCATTCAGAGTCATCCATAAAGCGCGAGACCATCGCATCATCTGCGATGAGATTACGGCACCGACCTCGATATCGTTTTGAACATTGATAACTGCCCAGTTTGAGCCAATTAAGCCAGCTCTTTCTTAATCGCCTGAGTCGGCGATAATATTGGTTTTCGGTAATTTTGCTCTCAATATATCGATGGTGGCACCTGAATACGCTATGAGCGATTAAAGCGAGTTTTTCTCCTATTTTTTGATTTTCAGGACAAACACTCTCCTCGATAGCAATGACGTTTCTCAAGATGTGTGCCCAGCATAACTGTCGTTTGGAGTCATCTATATATTTATAGGCTGAGTATTGGTCAGTCACTAACAGGTGTGAGACAGCCTCACCAAGCAGGCGTTTGGCAGCATGCTGGTTTCTACCGCTATTAATCTGGAAAAAGGCTACGTCATTACTCAGTGCAGCCCACATCCAGCGCTTTTCATTATTACGTTGATGTGAGGTTTCATCAGCCATAATCAGTTCAGACGCTTTAACTGTTTCGTGGATTTGCTTATGAGTATCAGCTAAGTATTCCGTTACTCGCCCTTGCGCTGCTGATATCGCACCGGTAGAGAAGTTCAACTGAAAGACATCTTTCAACATCGATTGTATTTTGCCTATGCTTTGATGGTGTTGCGTCGCTTGGATCCCGATAAAGCTATGCAGATTTGGCCCCATCTGAACATTAGGCACATGCTCTGGAAGTTCTGCTTGATGCTTGTCGCCACACCACGAGCATTCACCTTGGAAAACTTGATGCTCAACCAATGTGTACGAAATATCAGGCAAATCGAAGATTTGATGTCGCTTATAGGGCTTTCTATTTGGAATGACACAACCACCGCAGTGGCATGTTTTATTTGGTAAATATTGCTCAACCGAGGCATTGTCTTCAACAGGATGAAGAAGTCGGCGGTGGCCTTTATGACCTGGTTGAGCTCCTTGCTTTTTTCCAGATTTCTTCCGATTAGGTGAAGTATTCTTGGCTTTATTATGCAAAGGCTGTTGTGATGACGGTACAGAAGAATTTCGACTATTTTGATTTAGTCTATCTTCAAGCTCAGCCAGCTTATTCCATAAAAAATGAATGATATCTTTCGCCTCTTCAGGCGAATCGAAATCTGGCGGTGGAGGTAGTGTTTTCTTATTCATACCCCCCAGATTGCCACGACAAAAAGATCACTCAAGTTGAATATGGGATCAAGTTAACACCGTCACATAAATTTAGTGTCAAGGTCTCGCGGCTGAATAGTTACCGTGAGGTTTACGTGCTTCCTGCCGCCTTCAGCGAAGAAATCAGACAGAAGTGGTGTCTCGTAAAAAGCATTGTTGCAGTGGTAAGAGATAGGAGTGTCAAAGGGAAAGGAAGTTATGAAACTTCGTACTATATTTGCACAGACCATTTATCTTTAGAGTTAGCCTCAAAGGCAACAAGAAAGCACTGGCACATTGAGAATCAGCAGCACTGGGCGTTGGACGTTATTTTCAAAGAAGACGAGCAGCGAATTTACGCTGGGGATTCAGCGTTGAATATGGCTTGTTGTCGTCGCTTTGTGCAGAACCTATTTAGAAAATCAGAGGGTAAATTGTCTGTACCAAGGAAGATGAACACAGCCGCGTGGAATAAAGATTACAGGGAAAAAGTTCTTTTTACATCAGATTAACAAAGTATATTCGCGCCCTTCCCTAACTTTGACCATAAAGCCTTAAGCTAGCATGCAGAGTTTGTATAATTTTGTTTCGTAACGGGATCGGAGAAATAACCTCCACAATATTGGCATTCTTCATCAGCCACCACTCAAAGGTTAGGCTATCGCGAACCTCAGCTTCAACGGTCGTGTATTTTTCATCTTGGTCGATTATTTTTTGGTTGGGTGATAGCCGAGTTTCTTCAATAAGGTGTAAACCATGTAGGTTATCTATCTTCAATATGACACTTTGCATGTCTCCTCCAGAGAAGTGACGGGCGTTTTTTTCTACATATTCTTTGACGTTAAACTTAGCCAAAATGTTATTACTACTAAAACCAACCTTTAATGTGTGTATTCGATGAAGGGCGTAGGTGCGAATGTTATTTGGTTGGTTTTGCGCCATGCCTATCAGGTAAAAGCTGTTACCGTGAAGAAAGAGTCCAAGTGGCGTTAATGTATAAGCTTTTGGTTCTGTTGCACCACGTTTTTGATAACTGAACTCGATATCTTTTTTATTGAGAAGTGCTTGTTCAATCTGCTTAAAAAACTCGTTACCTACGTCTGGTGCCTCTAGTGGTAACTCTTGTTGGAAATAGCAAAATCGCTCGCTCCATAGCTTTGTTTGCTTGGTGTCTTCTTGCTTCAATGAAGAAAATATAGCATCGACATCAGAGCGCAAGGTCGGCGGTAGCATCGACTTAATCTCTTTCTCAATGACCTGTAATGATACAACGGAGGACATCCCATCAGGCTTAATGGGATGACGATGTCCTTGAGCTATTTGGTAGCGATATGGGCGGCAATCATCTTCAGTTTCAATGCTGGTGTTATCTTCAACTACCTTATTAATACAGCGTTGAACCGTTCGAAGTTGACTTTTTTCATCGGAATTAATCGCTAACAACCCATAGGAAATCAACGTATCTCGTAGCTCTAAGCTAGATATAGAATCTGGATAACAAGGTATGGATTCTAGTATTTTTTGATATCTCAGTATCTGCTTACTCATATTATCCTCTGATGAAAAATAAACCTCACAAGCGACAGTAATTGTCGCCTATCTAATTAATATAGCGTTCGAAGATAGTAATTAGGAGCGCAAAAATGCAAGCACAAACACACTTTGAGAATGAAAATAAAGACAACTTCGCTTTTCTGAAAGATGGTTTGGGGGAGCTATATAAACAAGCCGTTTTAGCTGAGCGTTACTATTTTACGGACCCTCAGTCGAGTATGGCGAAGATCCGACTGTTTGTTGAACTCGCTTGCCACGAGTTAGGGAAGCACTTCAAATTACGCCCGCCAGTGCATGGTGACCTATCTAACAAGATCAAGATGTTACAAGCTTCTAATTGTATTGAAGAGTGGGTTATTGGAGAGATGAATGCCTTGCGTCACGATGGCAACCGATCTGTTCACATGACTGAAGTGAATGGTGCTTATATCGCTGAAATGAAAGTCTCTCGCACTCGTATGAAGCAACACATGAGCAGCGTTTTTGAGATTGCTAAATATGTTGGTCAAACCATTCTTGGGAATTCACAAAAGAACTATGACGCTTGGCAGGAACCAACACCGTGTAAGTTGTCGTCGTTCGTAACTGATGCGCTGAATGGCTCTAAAGAAGCGAGCTACTACCTAGCCAGTAAATTTTACAGCGAGCTGCTGGAGATGAGTGAACAAGCGGGCAAGTCTCGCTGGTGGCACAAAGAACAGTATCTAGATAAGCAGGCTGATCTTAGTTACTGGTTAGAGAAAGCCCATCGACAAGACCATTCTCAAAGTTGGTTACTATTTGCTAAGTGCTATGCAAATAAATTGCTGCAAGAAGAGGCGACACGCAATGCTAAGACTTGCTTTAAGCTGGCGTTAAAGGTTGATGAAGAGGGAGAGGTTGCCTTTGAATTTGGATCTTATCTATTAAAGCATGAGGAAACCAAACTTGGTGAAGAATACATTCGCCAAGCCGCGGAGCAGGGATACCATCAGGCGCTTTCATTCGAATTGGACGTAGCATTTCGCTCAGGTGGTGATAAAGAGAGTTGGGTTGAACGTGGCATCGAATATCGCCTACCAGAAGCATTCACAGCAGATGCGTTCTTAAAACTGGAAGCGTATGAATTCGAGCCAACTGAAGAGTCATTAAAGGCACTCCGTTCAGCTTTGGTTGCAGCTCAATCACGCCGTGCGCCAGGCATTGCACTGCTCAAGTCATACGTGGATTTGACAGTATATGCAGAGCAACAGCGCGACAAAGCCGCTCAAAATCAATCTATTCAAATAATGGTTGATAGCTACGAATCTGTTCCCGATTACCTTGACGTAGAGCTTCGTTTGTTCAATCAAATTACACAAAATGATAAACACTACGACTTAATGATTGAGATTTATCACCAAGCAATTCTACAGGCTAATGATGAGTTAGAAGAAGCCAATGTAAAATACACAGTGGTTAAACATGCATTAATCAAAGCTGGTGAGAAGTTTAAGATGCGTGACGGTGTAAAGACGCCAAAGCCTATTCCGACTCTATTACAAGAAGCAGCAGATGCAGGACACAGTGAAGCGCGAGCATACGTCAACAGCGCTGAGGGTAAAGCAGTTCTGAAGAGTATCGGTTTTACAAACCAAGGTAAGATGCAGAAAAATGCGGCTGAGAAAGTGAAGAATAAACGCAAACGTAAGCTAGCAAAAAAAGCAAAGCGTAAGTAGGAGATAGAGATGTTTATTGTTTATTTGCTTCTAGGTGGTTTGTTTAGTTGGCTGGCAATCAAATCATTTTGTGCAGCTTTCAGTGGCAACGATGAAGATGAACATGCATTTGTTGTGGATGACGAAGCTTCTGAGTTTGACGATAACGTTGAAGAAGAGTGGGAATATGACTCTGAACTTGAAAATGATGACGATTTTCGAGATGAATCAGAAGATGAATATTTATCTGATTGGTGTCCTAAGGACCTGACAGAGGAGGTTGAATAGATGGCAGTACTAACCATCCTAACCACTGAGCTTGGTTTTGAGTATGACCTTGAATTAGAACCATGGAATCAGAAACTTCAGGGATATAAAACAACAGGCCAATGGCGTTTCCCTCTGGATGGCGGTTTAGGGCTAGGCTTCAATTATTTACGTCAATATGACGACAATGGTTGGGCGGACTCCATTCCTCAGGATTTACTAAAAGCGACAGAAGATTACCCAGAGTTCCAATATCAAATGCTCTGGCTTGCGGCGAATAGCCAAGCAGCAAAACAGCTATTAGAAACAAGGCCAATTTTACTCGCTTTAGTGTGCGATAGGCATAACGTTGATAACGATCAGGCGTTAGCTATGTGCCATTTAGGGCAAAAGCAAATCCTGTCTGAGCTAGGGCTTGATGGAACAAAAGCGGCCCTGAAATTTATCGATAAACTGGTTCTGGACTTTACTAAAGGTGATGAAGTAGAACAGGTTAAGCGCATGCTTAGCCCTCTAGAGCAGCGTTATCTTAAGCTGCGCCATTACCCTACGGTTGACTATACAGCTCTTCGCCTTGACCAAATTTTTCCATTCTTGAGTGGTAGCCGACTTGGAGGCTCTCTTATCAAGCAAGGCTCAATAGCTCAGAGAGTACGTTTATCGGAATTTCAAGATGCAATTCAGCTAGGTGTAGCACTAGGTATTGATAGCCCAATAGACGTAATAAGTAACCAACGTAATTTGGATAGATTTAGAGAGCTGCATGACCGATGGGCCATCCGTAATAACCGTCGGATGTCTCACGTAGAACGTGGAGGGGACATCGACTGGGATGCTCCTTACGAAGTACCTCTGAACGGTAGTGATTTGATAAAGCCGATCATCAATTATCGTCAGCTACATAGAGAGGGAACAGAACAAATACATTGTATTGCTGTATATCACCACCGAATTAAAGGAGGGAGGTATTTCGCGTTTCAAATGCATCAACCACAGCGGCTAACCATCGGTATCAGGCGAAAACCTCAAGGAAGCTTCCCATTCGAAATCGATCAAATTTGCGCAAAGAGAAATAGGCCGCCGAGCGCAGAAAGTAAAGCCTTGATTCATCGTTGGTTTGAGCAATGTAAGCAAAACGAAAAGACTGGATCTACCGAATTACCATGTTTAAGTAGCAATCAATAGGAGTAATAAAATGAGAAAGTTTAAAGGGCGTATTCAACTTCCAAATGGCGTAAGTCAGGACGTGATTATTGAAGCAGATAACCAATACAAAGCCACGCAGTTGGCAAAGGCTATGGAAGATGCGAATAAGTCCCAGATGTGAGATCATAGCTACATCATAGACTGAACCTTAAGCATTAAGTTTTGCATAAATCCCGTATAACGTAATGTTTTTCTTGGATTTCCTTTGAGCGGATTTTTGTGCATTCTTGAATATATAGCTACAGGCCCATTCAAGTTTGTTGCCTATTTCTGACCATGCTCTGTGGCTGATACATTCAAATATTGG
>NZ_JACJFF010000158.1:0-8918 GCF_014164465.1 Vibrio sp. SG41-7
ACATCAGGATTAGTGAAAACCCTAAATAGTGGTGCGCCCTGGAGGATTCGAACCTCCGACCGCCTGGTTCGTAGCCAGGTACTCTATCCAGCTGAGCTAAGGGCGCAACGGTTTCGATATTAAGCTGTTAGTTAAGGCAATAAAGCAGTTAATACTATAAAGCAAAACTAAACGTTCAACATCAGGATTAGTGAAAACCCTAAAAGTGGTGCGCCCTGGAGGATTCGAACCTCCGACCGCCTGGTTCGTAGCCAGGTACTCTATCCAGCTGAGCTAAGGGCGCAACGGTTTCGATATTAAGCTTTCAATTAAGGCAATAAAGCAGTTAAGACTATAAAGCAAAACTAAACATTCAACATCAGGATTAATGAAAACCCTAAAAGTGGTGCGCCCTGGAGGATTCGAACCTCCGACCGCCTGGTTCGTAGCCAGGTACTCTATCCAGCTGAGCTAAGGGCGCAACGGTTTCGATATTAAGCTGTTAGTTAAAGCAATAAAGCAGTTAAGACTATAAAGCAAAACTAAACATTCAACATCAGGATTAGTGAAAACCCTAAATAGTGGTGCGCCCTGGAGGATTCGAACCTCCGACCGCCTGGTTCGTAGCCAGGTACTCTATCCAGCTGAGCTAAGGGCGCAACGGTTTCGATATTAAGCCGTTAGTTAAGGCAATAAAGCAAAACTAAACGTTCAACATCAGGATTAGTGAAAACCCTAAAGTGGTGCGCCCTGGAGGATTCGAACCTCCGACCGCCTGGTTCGTAGCCAGGTACTCTATCCAGCTGAGCTAAGGGCGCAACGGTTTCGATATCAAGCTTTCAGTTAAGGCAATAAAGCAAAACTAAACGTTCAACATCAGGATTAATGAAAACCCTAATAGTGGTGCGCCCTGGAGGATTCGAACCTCCGACCGCCTGGTTCGTAGCCAGGTACTCTATCCAGCTGAGCTAAGGGCGCACGGTATCTTCAAGTGAAGAAGTTGTGAAATATATCACATTCTTGTTTCTACGAAACAAAAAA
This sequence comes from Vibrio sp. SG41-7, assembly GCF_014164465.1. Classification (NCBI taxonomy): domain Bacteria; kingdom Pseudomonadati; phylum Pseudomonadota; class Gammaproteobacteria; order Vibrionales; family Vibrionaceae; genus Vibrio; species Vibrio sp. SG41-7. The sequence goes on from NZ_JACJFF010000158.1 coordinate 1,021, forward strand.
AAGGCCATAGGCCTGTAATGAATGGCGGTGAGGGAGGGATTCGAACCCTCGATGCGGCTACAAACCACATACTCCCTTAGCAGGGGAGCGCCTTCGGCCACTCGGCCACCTCACCAAATTCATTATTCTTATCCATTACTTCTTAACAAAGTAATCTAAAGAATGGTGCGCCCTGGAGGATTCGAACCTCCGACCGCCTGGTTCGTAGCCAGGTACTCTATCCAGCTGAGCTAAGGGCGCACATTGTTACTTCTGTGTTTGCTTGCAAATTCAAACGTGCAAGAAATGGCGGTGAGGGAGGGATTCGAACCCTCGATGCGGCTATAAACCACATACTCCCTTAGCAGGGGAGCGCCTTCGGCCTCTCGGCCACCTCACCGTCTTGCGGAGGCACATATTACGTTTTACCGAAAATATGTCAAACACTTTATTGAAAAAAACCGGACAAAAACATTCAACCGTTTGCAATTTAATCAAAGCGCTTGCAAATTGAACTTATAACATCCAATTAGCGCTTTTTTCCTTAAAAATTAAGGTGAAAGATTGGCAATAATTAACAGTGGAAAACAATTATCTAATTTATCTCACAGTAAGTGTCACTGCTGATTGCACCATACTACGGGATGCTCTATTTCGCCATAGGGTAAGTCAGTAAAACTTGAACTATGGCAAACAAATCTCACGATGCTTCAATAAGAGTTAACTCTGGTGGCGTGGCTTTTCTATATCAAGCACTCCATCCAGCATCTATAACTAAGCCAGCTAGTGAATCAACCTATTGCTAAGTTGTGATTATGTGCACCCCAAGATCAAAAAAGGCTAGCAACAATGCTAGCCCCTCTTCTACGCAAAAGTATTAGTAGTTGCCAGATGCAACGTTACCATTACCTTTTTCAGCTTGAATGCGCATGTAGATCTCTTCACGGTGAACAGATACTTCTTTAGGTGCGTTAACACCAATACGTACTTGGTTACCTTTAACGCCTAGTACAGTAACTGTTACTTCATCACCAATCATCAGTGTTTCGCCAACACGGCGAGTCAAAATTAGCATTCTTTGCTCCTTGAGTAATCTCTAAATTTATCTAGCTACGAGAGCATTATCCAACAAAAGTTATATTTTCGTAAACTATCGATTGAGTTTATTTAACCAAAATGCACTTCTTTTTTAAGATAACCCTGTGTTTCACGTGCTACGATGTATGCATTGTGTAATATGTTAGCAGCTATATCGACTTGCGTTGGTGATATCACCAAAGTTAAAGACTGCTGCTGCAATAAGTGATGTTGTACATCAATTTCGCCTTCAGACAACAATCCATGTGAACTGACCACAATTTCTTGCGTTCGGCTTCCTACCACAGTTAACAAACTAACATATTCACTATTACGGATTTTTTCAGCAAAAACTAGTTTTAATTTAGCACTTATGTCCGGTTTGATAATGAGCGCTGCCCGTTCTGTTTCCTCGATCACACTACAGACTTCGATCCCTAACAACTGGCAATGCGACATGAGAGACGGTAAATCTTGATTCAAACACTCGATGCGAACCATATCTCTTTGAATGGCTATTCCAGCAATATCATTCAAACAATCATTACCCGCGATGAGAGTGCCCTCGCCTTCTTCAAAACTCGAAAGTACTCTCAGTGGTACATTGTGTCGCCACGCATGCTGAACACATGGAAGGTGCAAAACCTTAGCGCCTCTGCGAGCCATTTCTTCCATAGAGGGAAAGTCTAAGGTATCTAATTTTTTAGATTGCTTAACCACTCTAGGGTCGCAGGAATATACGCCATCAACGTCGGTATAGATCTGACACTCTTTAGCTTGAAGCGCGCCCGCTAATGCAACAGCCGTGGTATCTGAACCACCTCGCCCTAAGGTTGTGATGTCACCTTTCGCATTAACGCCTTGAAAACCTGCAACAATGACAATCTGGTCATCATCTAACAGCGCTCTAATAGGAGCGGTATCAATACGCTCAATCGTCGCATTATTATGATTAGAATCGGTGTGTATCTTGGCTTGATAGCCGGTCATCGATGTCGCTTCATAACCCAACTTGTGCAACGTCATCGCCAACAAAGCCATGGAAACTTGTTCTCCAGCCGTTAACAACACATCCAATTCTCTAGCGTTTGGGACACTATCAACTTGTGAAGCTAAGTTAACTAACCGATTTGTTTCACCTGACATAGCAGAAACGACAACCAAGATCTGGTTCCCTTCATTTTTCGCTTCAATGATTTTTTCTGCTACATGATGGATCCGCTCTATTGAACCCACCGACGTTCCACCAAATTTCTGCACGATAAGAGGCATTTTCACCCGTCCTCACCTTCCCAAGACCAATGTCTATATATGACAAAAAACACATACTCCGCGTCAGGGCGAAGCAATAAAAAATTAACCAAGGAGTCTAACGCCACCATTAGACTGCTTGGTTAATCTCAATCAAACCTTGTTTAAACACACTTCCAATAGGCAAAATAAAAGATGCCCAATCAACTGATTGGGCATCTTTGTATCAATTACTTAAGCTTAAAGACGCTCTTCTAGCCAAGTACGCACAGATTTAAGCGCTTCTGGCAGTGCTTCAACGTCTGTACCGCCCGCTTGAGCCATATCTGGACGACCGCCGCCTTTACCGCCAACTTGCTCAGCAACCATCTTAACGAGGTCACCCGCTTTTACTTTGCCGATAAGGTCTTTGGTTACGCCAGCAATCAAGCCAACTTTACCGTCTGCGATATTCGCAATCAGGATGATGCCGCTACCTACTTGGTTTTTAGCGTTATCAACCATAGTACGTAGGTTCTTGTTGTCTGCGCCTTCAATTGCAGCAACCAAAACTTTAGTACCAGAGATGTCTTCTACTTTGCCCATGATATTTGCGCTTTCTGCAGCAGCCATCTTTTCTTTAAGCAGTTGGATTTCTTTCTCTAGCGATTTCGCTTTCTTAGCTGATTCAGCCAATTTCTCTTCGTAAGCGTTAGCCTGAGCTTCTACTGCATCTAGAGCAGCTTCACCCGTTACCGCTTCAATACGACGAATACCCGCAGCAATACCACCTTCAGAAGTGATCTTGAATAGACCGATATCACCCGTGTTGCTTGCGTGGATACCACCACAAAGTTCAGTCGAGAAATCGCCCATAGATAGAACGCGAACTTCATCATCGTACTTCTCGCCAAACAGTGCCATTGCACCTTTTTCTTTCGCTGACTCGATGTCCATGATGTTGGTTTCAATCACGTGGTTCTTACGAACTTGTACGTTAACCAAACGCTCTACTTCTTTAATCTGTGCCGGTGTTACCGCTTCAAGGTTAGAAAAGTCAAAACGTAGGTTGTCTGGCTTAACTAAAGAACCTTTTTGTGCAACGTGCTCACCTAGAACTTCGCGCAGTGCAGAGTGAAGTAAGTGAGTTGCAGAGTGGTTTAGTGAGATAGCAGCACGACGCTCAGCGTCAACCGTTGCTTCTACTTTATCGCCTTGAGCAAATACACCTTCAACTAGCTCACCGTGGTGAGCAAATGCGTTACCTAGCTTCTGAGTGTCTTGTACTTTGAATAGACCAGATGCTGTTTTTAGCGTACCAGCGTCACCACATTGACCGCCTGACTCAGCATAGAATGGTGTCTCTTCAAGGATGATGATTGCTTTGTCGCCAGCCGATAGTGAAGATACTTCTTCGCCGTCAACAAATAGCGCAGAGATTTCACCCGCACCTTCAGTCGCTGTGTAACCACAGAACTCAGTGTTCGTGTCTACTTTGATCGTCGCGTTGTAATCAGTACCGAATTGGCCTGCTTCACGTGCACGCTTACGCTGTGCTTCCATCGCCTTCTCAAAGCCTTCTTCATCGATAGTAAAGTCGCGTTCACGAGCTACATCGTTAGTAAGGTCAGCAGGGAAGCCGTATGTATCGTAAAGTTTGAAAACTGTTTCGCCGTCAAGCTCTTTGCCTTCAAGTGCGTCTAATGCGTCGTTAAGGATAACCATGCCACGCTCTAGCGTGCGACCAAAGTTCTCTTCTTCGATGCGAAGTACTTTTTCAACAAGCTCTTGCTGTTTCTTAAGCTCTTCAGCCGCAGAACCCATCACTTCAGCCAGTACACCCACAAGTTTGTGGAAGAACACGCCTTGTGCACCAATCTTGTTACCGTGACGAACTGCACGACGAATAATACGACGTAGAACGTAGCCACGACCTTCGTTTGAAGGCATTACGCCATCAGCGATTAGGAATGAACAAGAACGGATGTGGTCAGCAATAACGCGCAGCGATTGGTTAGATAGGTCGTCGTGACCTACTACTTCTGCTGTCGCCTTGATTAGCTTTTGGAATACATCAATTTCGTAGTTAGAGTGAACGCCCTGCATGATTGCAGAGATACGCTCAATACCCATACCAGTATCTACAGCTGGCTTAGGTAGCGGTTCCATAGTGCCGTCAGCGTGACGGTTGAACTGCATGAATACGTTGTTCCAGATCTCGATGAAACGGTCACCATCTTCTTCAGGTGTACCAGGACGGCCGCCCCAAATGTGCTCACCGTGATCGTAGAAGATTTCAGTACATGGACCACAAGGACCTGTGTCACCCATTGTCCAGAAGTTATCAGATTCAAACTTCTTGCCGCCTTCTTTGTCGCCGATACGAACAATCTTGTCAGCTGGAATGCCCACTTTCTTGTTCCATATTTCGAACGCTTCGTCATCTGTCTCGTAAACCGTTACTAACAGGCGATCTTTTGGCAGACCTAGTGTTTCAGTCAGGAATTCCCAGGCAAACCCAATCGCTTCTTCTTTGAAGTAATCGCCAAAGCTGAAGTTACCTAGCATTTCGAAGAATGTGTGGTGACGAGCCGTGAAACCTACGTTTTCAAGGTCATTGTGTTTACCACCCGCACGTACACAACGCTGAGCCGTAGTTGCTCGAGTGTAGGCACGCTTTTCGGCGCCTAGGAAGCAATCTTTGAATTGGTTCATACCTGCGTTAGTGAACAGCAGGGTTGGATCGTTATGTGGAACTAACGATGAACTGTCTACGATTTGGTGTTCTTTGCTCTCAAAGAACTTAAGGAACGCGTTGCGAACCTCATCAGTGCTCATGTACATGCAGCTCTTCCTGAAAATAGTCGAGTTAGAATTTTGCCGTATTGTAGATCATGGTTAAGGCTTCGACTAGTTTTCTTGTAGAAAAGACACCCTTGGGCAGGATTTTAGTTGGAAATCGATAAAATGAAGAATATTCCACTAGCTCAGATAGGGAACAAACAAAAAATTGGCAAGCTACCTCAAACAACCAAATAGATCTAGCAAGGCGCTGCAAGGATGGGGACAGACACTTTGACAAAAAAAGCCCCGCATAAAATATGCGAGGCTTCCTATTCTTTCAAAGCGGATGTTCCTTTCAAACACCCGCTCTATAAACCGTTAGCTTATAGCTCTTCGTTTTCTTCTTCTTTCTCTGCGCCTTTCTCTTCAAGAACAGCAGGAGTCAGTAGCAATTCACGAAGCTTAGTGTCAAGTTCCAGAGCGATCTCTGGGTTTTCACGTAGGTGCTTACAAGAGTTCGATTTACCTTGGCCGATCTTGTCGCCTTTGTAGCTGTACCAAGCGCCCGCTTTCTCTACTAGCTTATTCTTAACACCTAAATCGATAAGCTCACCTTCGCGGTTGAAGCCTTTGCCGTAAAGGATTTGAGTTTCAGCTTGTTTGAATGGTGCAGCAATCTTGTTCTTAACAACCTTGATACGAGTCTCGTTACCAACAACTTCATCACCATCTTTGATTGCACCAGTACGGCGAATATCAAGACGAACAGATGCGTAGAACTTAAGTGCATTACCACCTGTTGTTGTTTCTGGGTTACCGAACATTACACCAATTTTCATACGAATTTGGTTAATGAAGATAGCCATACAGTTAGACTGTTTAAGGTTACCTGTCAGCTTACGCATTGCTTGAGAAAGCATACGCGCTTGAAGACCCATGTGGCTATCGCCCATTTCGCCTTCGATCTCTGCTTTAGGTGTTAGTGCAGCAACCGAGTCAATAACAAGAACATCGATAGCACCTGAACGAGCCAGTGCATCACAGATTTCTAGAGCTTGTTCACCGGTATCTGGTTGAGATACAAGCAAAGCATCGATATCAACACCCAACTTTTGAGCGTAGATAGGGTCAAGTGCGTGTTCCGCATCCACGAATGCACACGTTTTACCCACTCTCTGCGCTGCAGCAATAAGCTCAAGCGTTAGCGTTGTTTTACCTGATGATTCTGGACCGTAAACTTCAACGATACGTCCCATCGGTAAGCCACCAGCACCTAGTGCGATATCTAGAGATAGAGAACCTGTAGAAATAGTTTCTACGTCCATTGTGCGGTTATCACCAAGACGCATGATAGAACCTTTACCAAATTGCTTTTCAATCTGACCAAGGGCTGCAGCTAACGCTTTTTGTTTATTCTCGTCCATTTCTATCTCCACATAATCGGTTGTTTCAACAAGCGACTTAGAATCTATTTCTAACCCACAAAGGGGTGACTAATTGGCTTTTATTATACTGTTGATTCATACAGTGTCTATACCTGTATGAAAATAATTTGTACAAATGTTACTTGTCTTCCATTGATAGGTAATCATAAATAACTTGTAAGGCATGGTGCGTAGCTTGTTGGCGTACTTGTGATCTATCGCCTGTAAATACATGCGTTCCTACTTTGTTCCACCCATTTACTGCTTTCCAAGCAAAACACACAGTCCCTACCGGTTTCTCTTCCGTGCCGCCGCCCGGGCCAGCAATACCGCTGATAGACACAGAAATAGTGCCGTTTGAATGTTGTAGCGCCCCGTGAGCCATTTCTATAACCACCGGCTCACTCACAGCACCAAACTCAACTAAGGTTTCAAGCTGAACACCGATCATCTCTTGTTTCGCTTCATTACTGTAGGTCACAAAAGCACGGTCAAACCATGCGGAGCTCCCTGCGATATCCGTTACCGCGCTAGCAACACCACCGCCAGTGCAAGATTCAGCCGTCACTAATACATGTTTATGTTTCGCAAGTAAGTGTCCGAGTTTTTCACTAAGAGCTTGAGTCGTCTGCATCTTTGGCTTCCCTTATCTAGATGTATATCATTTGGATTTGCATCTTTTCGCATGTGTCGCTTTTCGCACGAAACGCTTTCACGTATCCTAAGCCGCAATAGAAATAAACGAAAGAAGTTAACTGTGAAAGCCGATCAAAAACATACTCCTGATGCATTAGTATGTAATTAGATTAAAAACAACAACTTAAAATAACGAACATTAAAAAACCATACTTTTACCTACACTAACCAAAAAAGCTAACTCATTGATAGAGAAGAAACCTTAGTTATCTACCTCGAATTCCAATTAGTTGCTTTTTGTATGCATCTGCAAAATTTCAAGTTACAAACTAAAGTATTCTACAAACCTAAAACCGTGGCATCCTATATCCTCGAAACAAAAAAAGAGGGCCTTAACCTGCCCCTCTTGTTATTGAATTGATCAAACCAATAGAAGCAATAGGTAGCTTAGAGACCGTAAAACGCCTTACTCAACGATTGAATGAAGTGATGAACTTCGCCACCAACTGTGGCCTGATTCAAGCTAACCCATTAACTGGCATCAAAGCTGCATTTAAGAAGCCTAAAAAGGAAAATATGGCAGCGCTTCAGCCAACAGAGTTACCAGAATTAATGGCGGCTATTGCTAACGCCAGTATCAAGCAAGGGCGGGATCGAACTTTATTCATTGAAAATAAAGGATTTATTTTACAGGGAACTTTTTTAGATAATCACGATCTGATCATGAAGTAAAAAAACATGAGAAATTCGCACATGATTATCATTGAG
>NZ_JACJFF010000159.1:0-8896 GCF_014164465.1 Vibrio sp. SG41-7
GTTGTATTGCTTCCAGTTGGTTGTTTTGTAACGAGGCTTAGGCATAGGGCTACGAGAGAGGGTGGAGGTAGCTGATCAGATCGTAGGTTCTTGATTTAGTTCCATTGAATTACGCAACAAAGCCTTTGTACGCCTCAAACATCACCACACCATTTTGTTTAGCTACCTCAAACATGCGGGTTGCTTCATCAATATTCGATGCGACAGGCTTTTCACAGATGACATGTTTGCCGTGCTCCATCATGAAGATGGACTGTGCGCAATGGAGTGAATTCGGTGAAGCGATGTATACGGCTTCAACCATTTTGTCATTGGCCAATGCGTCGAGTGAGTTATACGTCGTTTCAACGTCAAACTCTTGGGCGAACTGTGCCGCACTGTCTAGATTTCGAGAGTAAACCGCTGCAAGTTGCATCGATTGAGATTCGTGAGCAGCTTGAACAAACTTTTGTGTAATCCAATTCGTTCCAATTACAGCAAACTTAATCATATAGGTGTCCAATAGTTAGTGTATTGATTCTGCAGAGATAGTAGCACTCAACGGCTGGCAATGTGCCTGAGATTTACGGAACAATTTCCCTAAACATAGTGCCTAATATTAATAATCAGCCTTCACAGAACGTCTGGGTTGACCAGTACAACGGTGCACAACCAAGTCATTTTTGCTAAGGTATTAGTGAATTCAAATAAGGTAATGATATGCAAATCCGGACTGCCAAGGTCACTGATATAAGCTCGATCTTAGAGCTCTCAGAGCAGATAAATCGTCAACATCATCTTGGTGCTCCGATGGTATTTGCGCCACCTTCATTGGGTTTTACCGACAGTGAAGAGTACTGGTTAGGATTGATGATCGATCCTGTAGGGGCTTTCTTCGTTGCCGTTGATGAGCAACAAGTGGTCGGCTTCTTAGCCGGGAAGGTGACACAGAACAAAGGGGTGAGCTTTATTCAGCCGCATAAGGTGGCAAGAGTGAATACGATTGTGGTTAACGATCAAGTTCAAAGCCAAGGTGTCGGTCGAGCTTTAATGAAGTCATTCAATCAGTGGGCTCAAGCGAGCGGTGCTATCGAGCTTAGGTTAGAAGTGATGGAGTTCAACCAACAAGCTCAGGGTTTTTATGAGTCGTTAGGGATGGAAACTCAATCTCGAACCATGTCCATGCGTTTTGAGGAGATTTAAGGGTGCGTTTGATTTGGCCTTTATCGTTGTGCTTACTCTTTTTTACTTCGCTCGCTTATGCGGAGAAGCTCGTCGTCGAAAAAATTGTGTCTGATGCGACCGCTATCGAAACCATTGTATTTGAGTCAGCACCTTCCCATTCTAATCGCACACCTACGTCATCGGTCACCGCGAATTCAAAGCATGTCATTGTTATGGACGATGTTCTTGAAGGGGACTCTCAACAAAAGGTCGCCCAGCTTTCTCAACGCTCTTCACTCGATCCCTCTCAAAGCTCTTCATTAGGTCCTCCTCACAGTTCCTCTCAAGAGTTTTACACTCTACCTGACGCGTCTTCTGGCATAGACCCGTTATTGCAAGTGGTCACCTTAGTCAAAGTCGACAAATCTAAACGTAGAATGTATCTGCTCAAAGGGGAGGAAGTGGTTCAGGAATTTCGTATTGCGCTAGGTAAACAACCGAAAGGGCATAAGCGTTTTGAAGGGGACAACCGAACGCCAGAAGGGCAATACCAGCTCGACTATGTTATGGAAGAATCAGACTTCTACCGCTCGGTGCATATCAACTACCCGCGATCATCAGATATGCAGTGGGCACAAAAAAATGAAGTTGATCCTGGGGGGAATATCAAGATTCACGGAATCAAGAATGGTGAGCGTCGTTCACCTAGTTTTATACAAAGCTTCGATTGGACGGATGGTTGTATTGCATTAACCAATCAAGATATGGATGAGTTCATCCAACTCGTAAAAATGGGTACCCCTATCCATATTGAATGGTAGTTATCGGTACCCAATTTCCCTGAACAATTCTCGAAAATAACTCTCAAAAACAATTGCCGAAATCAGCGCTAGAGCCAGTTACAGTAAGACTCGACCGGCACTGAATATCGCAATCACGATCAGCAATGCAATCGTGACTGGCTTGAACTTCGCCCCACCAAACCTCTCAAACAGTTTCGAACCGACATAGCCGCCAAACATGCTGCTTGGTAAGAGTGCTAGAGTAAGCCAGACCACATCACGATCGACTAACCCTGCGATAGAGGCCGTAACAAAGGCGCTGGAATCAGCTAGTACAAAGAACGCAATCAGGCCTGCTCTTGCAATGTGTGGTGCGACAGGACTTGCCAATGCATGCGTGCCAACCGGAGGGCCTGACATTGAAGCTGCGCCATTCATTACCCCCGCAAGGCTTCCTAGAATATAGGGAGCAAATCTAGGTTCGCTTTTGTATTGGAACCCTTTGTAGATCATGATTGCTGACGCAAGAATGAAGGCACTGATGATCAAGATGATCGTGTCTTGGCTAACGGATTTGAGCAACAGCAAGCCGACGGGCGTGAAGGCCAAACAAGGGATAAATACCTTTGAAACCCATCGCCAATTTACGTGATGTTTAACCTTCGGCAGCAATTGGATATTGCCTAACAGGTCGATCAGCATGAAAACGGGAACCAGTTCGATAACAGGCACGAATAACGCACTCAATGGCAATGCCACTAAGGTGAAACCAAAACCTGAGAAGCCACGAACAATAGCGGCGAAAATGAAGATTGCACCCAAAATTGGGAAGGTTGGACTAAAAATGAGATCCATAAATTAAGTAACCAATGAAGCTGTCGAATAAGGCGAGCTAGTGAAACCAAGTGAGTAGCGGAATGTACTCCTACTCACTTGTGTTTGCTACCTAATTTTCAGGTTTTTCAGGGTTAATTTTAAAGTCTCTCGGGGGGTACTTTTTCGGTATTTACGAGGTCAATTTATAGGGTTGAATTGATTCGGAAAATCAGTAAATACAGCATCTACTTTTGAGAGAAATTTGAAGCGAGACGGATCATTGACGGTGTAACACCATGCTTGAATGTTCGCTTCGTTGAGAGTGTCAAGATCGCTCTGATCAACGTGTTCATAGTTCATATGACAGCTGAACGCTTTGACCTCATTGATGAGCATAAGATCATCTTGAGTCAGTTGCTCTGTGATTACTCCCACTCGATATCTCGGTAAATGACGAGTCATTTCAGCAACCACCTTATGGCTGAAGCTCGAAAGTAAGACCTTATCGGTGTCTAGATTTGAGCGAATCAACTCGTCGTGCAGCAAATCAACGACATAAGGGGCTTGATGTCGGCTGTCGACTTTGATTTCGAGGTTGACGCTAAGATCATGCTGCTCAACAAGTGTGAGTAACTCTTCCAACGTCAGTATTTTTTCTCCAGCGAACTGCTCAGACTTCCAACTGCCAAAATCGAGCTGACGCAGTTCAGCAAGGGTGTGTTCATCAACTCGACCCTTGCCATCGCTGCAGCGATCAAGCGTGTGATCGTGACAAACGACCAGTTGGTCATCCTGAGTGGGCTGAATATCAACTTCAATCCATTTCAAGCCGAGTTTAGCCGCTTGTTCAATGCTTGCTTTGGTATTTTCTGGGTGAGTACCTGCGACACCCCGATGACCTACGATGATAGACGACATAATTAATCCTTCTTAAAGACGCACCGTAAAAACGCATTAAATATCAGTGTACTCGATTAAGCTAGAGCCGTCGTTAAGCTTGTCGCATCTTCGTGTGACTCCTGTGATGTGAAGTTATTTGGGTGAATGCGTTTGCCATGATTGTCAAAAATATGCAGGTTGGATTTATCGATGCTTAGCCCGAGGGGGACGGCTTGGCACAGCGTCGTTTCGGGTGTCACTGCAATAAAGGGTTGTTCGTTCACAAGGCCATGAACCAATTGATTTGGCCCTAAAGGCTCAACCACACTGATGCGTAATTCAAGCGGCAGCGCGTTCATGACTAAATCGGCACAAACCTCAGAGTGTTCTGGGCGAATACCAAGTGTGATGGCTGTATTTTTTACGTGGGCGTATTCGGGCAAGTACATTTGTTGATCGCCGATTTCAAGATAGCCATCATCGAGCGTGGCAGTTAAGAAGTTCATCGCGGGGCTACCAATGAAGCTTGCCACAAAGGTGCTGGCAGGCTGGTGGTAGACTTCTCTTGGTGTGCCGACTTGTTCTATTTGGCCTTTGTTGAGAACCACTATTCTATCTGCCAGTGTCATGGCTTCGACTTGGTCGTGGGTCACGTAAACACTGGTTACGCCTAGCTCGCGTTGCAGCTTTTTGATTTCTAATCTCATGTGAGCGCGCAATGAGGCATCTAGGTTAGACAGAGGTTCGTCAAACAGGAACAGTTGTGGATCGCGAACGATCGCTCGCCCCATAGCAACACGTTGACGTTGACCACCAGAAAGTTTGGCTGGCTTGCGGTCTAGGTATTCTTCGATCTTCAGCGTTTTGGCGACTTTCTCAATTTTATCTTCAATAAGGTGCTGACTGACACCTCGGTTCTTTAAGCCATAAGCTAGGTTCTTGTACACCGTCATGTGAGGGTAGAGCGCGTAATTCTGGAAGACCATCGCGATATCACGCAGGGCTGGTTTCTCTGTATCAACCCGACGACCACCTAAGTGTATCTCACCGCCAGAGATGCTTTCTAAACCCGCAATGGAACGCAAGATAGAAGACTTACCACAACCAGAAGGACCCACTAAAACAAGGAACTCACCCTCACCGATATCAAGAGAGACTCCTTTGACGGCTTGATGGCCGTTTTCGTACGTCTTGACCAAGTTTTTGATGCCTAACATGGTAGGTGCTTTGTGCGTATGGTTGTGAGTGGCTTGGGTGTGCCCTAACGTTTGTTTTAACTTTGGCATCGGTGTGTCCTCTGTATTTTTGTGGATAGCTTGGTGAGAGGGCTGGTGAGATGTCTTGTACTCATTGAGAGATTGAATGCAGTTATTGTTCATTTGAGTTGTGTCGTTATTATTTTTCACTTTCTACTAGCCCTTTTACAAACCAACGCTGAAATACAACCACCACTAAAACGGGTGGCAACATGGCTAAAATCACCATGGCGAAAGCATAGTCATAGCGCGGTAAACTGGTTTCATTGATGTTGTTGAGTACTTGTTTTATGCCCATCACGATGGTGTTGTAGCCTTCATCGGTAGTCATCATGATCGGCCATAAGTATTGGTTCCAACCCACCACAAACATAATGATGAAAATCGCTGCGATCATGGTTTTAGAAAGAGGCAGCAAGATATCGACAAAGTATCGAAATGGACCTGCATTATCTAGTTGAGCTGCTTCTAATAATTCGTCAGGGATGGTTTTGAAGAATTGCCTAAAAAAGAACGTCGCGGTGGCTGATGCGATCAAAGGTAGAATCAATCCTGTGTAGCTATTAAGAAGCCCAAGCCCTGCGACAACTTCATAGGAAGGGATAATACGAACTTCTAATGGCAGTAGTAGCGTCACGAATATCAACCAGAACCAAGCTGTAGCATAAGGCAGTCGAAAGTAGACCAAAGCATACGCCGCCATCATCGAAATGATGATCTTACCGATCGCAAAACCTAGCCCCATGATCATTGAGTTGGCGATCATTTTACTGGCGGTGACTTCGCCACTGAAGCCCATACTCTTGTTCCAAGCTTCGCTATAAATAGTCGTAAAGTTATCGCCCGGTAGCCATTGCAGGCCTTCGCTGACAATGGTGTTCGGGTTATGCGTCGAGCTGGCAAAGATTAGCCAGATAGGGACCAACATAAACAGCATCCCAGCAATTAAAATTAGGTGGTCAGAGACCTTATTACTTTTCATAAATAACTCCTGTCGCGTTAAATCCTAGCGAGGATGGGCTAGTAATGGACACGCTTTTCTACAACGCGAAACTGGATAAATGTAAGAGTGAGTACCAGTAGCAACAACACAACAGACTGTGCAGAGCTGCCGCCTAAATCTGCGCCAACAAACCCGTCTCGATACACCTTGTACACCAACGACGTTGTGCCGCCACCCGGGCCGCCATTGGTCATGGTGTCGATTACGCCAAAGGTTTCAAAGAACGAGTAGGTGAGGTTGATGACCAGTAGGAAAAATCCAGTTGGCGCGAGTAGTGGGAAAGTGATGGTCCAGAAACGTTTCGAGTCACTGATACAATCCAGCATCGCAGCTTCTTTTACGGCGTAAGAGATCGATTGAAGCCCAGCCAGAAAGTAGATGAAATTCACCGAAACTTGTTTCCACACGGACACCAAAATCAGAGCAAACGTGGCATCAACAGGATCGGTTTGGAAGCTGAAGTCCCAACCCACAACGGCAAATAACTCGGTAAATACACCAATGTGCGGGTTAAACAAGAAAGCGCCGATAACGCCTGCTATCGCGGGTGCAACCGCATAAACCCAAGTGAGTGTGATTTTGTATACGCCTTGTCCGTGAATGATGTTGTCGGCTTTCACGGCAAGCAGCAGAGCCAAGGCAAGTGAAAAGAAAGAGACCACAATCGCGAACATCAAAGTAAAGCCAATCGAGTTCAGGTACTCGCTCGATTCGAATAGCATTTGGTAATTCTCAAACCAGACGAATATAGATGAGGTGCCCCAAGGGTCTTCCAGCATAAATGAAAGGTAAACCGCCTTTGCTGCTGGGTAGATAAAGAAAACGGCAATGATGAGGATCTGAGGCGCCAAAAATAGGTAAGGCAGCGGAGAGTGAAAGAATTGCTGACGTCGTTCCACAGGGTAATCCCTAAAAATAGTTACAGTGGCCACTATTAGATTAGTGACCGTTACCACTAGCGCGATATCAAGGCGTGCATCCAGTTGAGTTATCGTTGTTGGAGCAATAAATGGCGCTAATGAAGAACTTCCTCACGCCTTGCCATTACGTTTTTAATAACGCAGTGACAAGTGGTGAGGAGCAATGAACGGCTTTTGGTGTGTTAAGCTTTTAGTTCAGTTATCTGTTTTAGCTAAAAAGCAGAATTAGTTCATGGTGCGAGCGAAGCGTTTCAGTAGTTTGCTGCTCTCATCTTCGACCTTGTTTAGGCTGTTCTCGACACTAGAGCGGCCTGCGAAGATGTTATCGAACTCACGGTGCATCACTTCACGGATCTGCGGGTAATAACCTAGGCGGTAGCCTTTAGTCCACTCGCCCGATTTCAGGCTTAGCTGCTTTACGCCCACTTCTGCGTCTGGCTGTTCTTTGTAGTAACCAGACTCTTTCGCTAGTTCATATGCAGCAGTCGTTACAGGCACATAGCCAGTGGTTTTGTGCCAGTAAACTTGAGTTTCAGGCTTAGTCAGGTAATCAAAGAATGCTGCTACGCCTTTGTCTTGTTTCTGGTCATGGCCATTGAGTGCAAACAGAGCGGCACCACCAATGAAGGTTAAACCAGCATCTGGGTTAACTGATTTCCAGTATGGAAGGTAAGTTGTGCCTAACTCGAAAGGTACGCGGTTACGTAAACCACCGAATGAACCTGAAGAGCCCATCCACATTGCCACTTCTTGGCGCTCGAAAGGCGTTTGGTTCGCATCCCAATCGCTGCCGTAATACTTGTAGTAACCTAGATCTGACCACTCTTTCATCTTGCTAACGTGCATCATCATGTCTTTGGTGTTGAACATGATCTTAGTGGATAGGCCATCGTAGCCGTTGTTCTGGTCAGAGACTGGCAGGTTATGGCGAGACTTGAAGTTCTCAAACATGATCCATGGCGTTAGAGATTGAGAAAAGGCGATGTGTCCTTCTGCCTTCAGTTTCTTAGCAACGACTTCTAGTTCTTCATAAGTTTTAGGCGCGTCTGCACCCACTTCCGCGAGAAGATCTTTGTTGTAGTAAAGAACCGGTGTCGAACTGTTGAAAGGCATACCAATCATCTTGCCTTGGCTGTCTGCATAGAAGTTACGAACGCCCGCTAGGTAGTCGTTCGAATTAAAGTTGTAGCCAGACTCAACCAGAATATCCTGTACCGGTTTGGCGACGCCTTTAGCGTTCATGATGGTTGCAGCACCGGCATCGAAGACTTGTAGAATGTTAGGAGCTTCGCCTGCTCGATATGCTGCGATACCCGCTGTTAAGGTCTCTGTGTATGAACCTTTATAGATTGGCGTGATCTTGTAATCATCTTGTGACGCATTAAAGTCAGTCGCAATTTTATTGACGGTTTCTCCAAGTTGGCCGCCCATTGCGTGCCACCAAGTGACTTGAGTCGTTGCGAACGCTGGCATTGCCGCTGTTGCGGAAAGAACGCCTGCCAAAATTAGCTTATTCATCTTCGTTTCCTTTTGGATGAAATCGATGTCGAGGTATTGGATTAGAGTGTTAACGAGACGGTAGGGGTGTCGTTTGAAGCTATCTTGAACAGGGCGTATTTCACTTACGTGGCTAAACCGTTTCACTGATATGAAAGATTCGTTTCGATTTTATTTAAGAGAAAAGTTATTGATGGTTTTGATGTTGAACATGTTTGGTTTTTAAGACGTTTTATTGAACAACTGTTGTTCAATAAAAAAGCCTCTCGATGGAGAGGCTTAGAAGAAGGTTCGATGTGGAGACAGTTTAGTGCGCGATGTCCAATTGGTTGTCTTTCACACCGTTAATACGGAACCAACCAGCGATACTGAATCGCTCTGTGTTGGTTGGCAGTACCTCGTGTGGGAACTGTTCAGACAAGAATACCAACAGTCGACCACCCTTTGGTGGAATGGTCGCGATGTGATTGTCTTTTAAAGGCTCTTCGACGTTTCAAGTGGATTTCAATATTTCAGCGGCAGGGCTCGCTATCATGTAGATCATGGTGATGAAAGTGGCTGTATTTCTATAGCCTCGAGCCCTCGACCTCGCGGCTTGAA
>NZ_JACJFF010000015.1:0-74682 GCF_014164465.1 Vibrio sp. SG41-7
CGTACAAAGCCTTGAGAGACATCCGCTTTTTTGAGTTGCTGGCGCTTAGCATAAAACGTTGAGGGATTGAGCTCATTGAGCTTACAAAATGCAAGCGTTGACAATGAACTCGATTCAGATTGCTCGATAAGCATTTGCCATTCTTGATTGGTGTGTCGTTTTCCCATTTTAAATCTCCTCATGGTTGGAGACTTGATCTTATTATTCGTGATAGGTGATTAGAATGCGGGGTTTATGGAGCGCTTACACTGGACAGCAGAACATAGAATCGCGATGTATCCATATCGTTTTTGCAGTCAGTTTGGTGGAAGTACTTTGGTGAGTGGGAAAACACTGTCTGAGCAACATGGAGAGATGTTTTTAAGGCACCTGAAAGAAAATGACCTATTGTTAGCTGAGTTTCAAAACAAGCAAATTAAATTCATTGTGAAGAGTTAACTCTCTAGCAGGTACACGCTATCGGCTCACAACTCAACTACCAGGCTAGCTTCATAGAGATACAATCTAAGCAATGAAAATCCAAAATATTAAAATTAACACGTTAGCCTGCGATTCTTAGTAACCATCTTAGTAACCAAGTGCAAACTCAATAATATAAAAATAATTAATCAATAAATTAAACAGTAAATTCAACTTACGCCAGAAAATGAATTGAGAGGTTCACGTTCCGTTTTGCGAGAGGCTACCGGGGAGATTCCGGTGGTCTACTCACCTTACCGCGATTCCCTTGATAAAGATGCTCGATATCAAGGGAATCCTTGTAACCATTGATGCAATGGTCTGTCAAAACAAGATTGCCAAAGCCACTGTAGAGCAAGGTGATGAAAAACTAGGCACTCATGCGGTAGCACTGAGAGTAATCCCCCTTTAACTGGCACAGTTATACAACCTCAGGGAATTGAACAACGTTACAATCGCCACTTACAATAGCATCTAATTCATTAGCCCAGCGCTGTAACCACTCTCGACATTCAGCTTCATAGCGATGCAAATTATATGTTCCTTCAATACCTTTAACACTATGACCTAATACTGCCTCAGCAACTCCCGTAGGACACCCCATACGTGCTAATTCAGTTCGTACAGTTCGCCGTAGATCGTGAGGAGTCCAAAGCGGGATATCAATCATTAACCCGTCTTTGCGCATTCGCCATGTGTACTGACTTAGTTGCTTTTGAACAACGTGGGAACGCCCTTTTGACGAAGAGAAAACATAGATAGACTGAGGGTATGATTTTACCTCTCGCCATTTACGCAACCACTGTACAGCTTGATAAGGCAGTTGAACATAACGAGAATTACCATTTTTTGTTTCTGTTAAATAAATGGTGTTCTTATCAAAATCAATTTGCTTCCACTCTAAGGCGCAAATCTCCCCGGTACGACAGCCTGTCCATAGTGTAATTTGGAGAATACCTCTTATGTTTTTAGAAAAACTCGAATCCGGCAGCCATTTGATAAATCTAAATAACTCAGAATGGTCTAACACTCTCTTGCCTTTATTATTAGTCAGCTTAACCTTACTCTTCTTAAACTTATTAATAGCCAACAGCGCTGGATTGACAAAGTTTTCAGGGAGATAATCCATACCAAGTGCATACTCATAGGCACTGGATAGTTCTCGTAACACAGAGCCTGCTTGTACTGGCGCACCTCTATCAATGATACCTTGAATTAAATGTGTGATATCACTTTTACCGATTTCCATAACCGATCTGTCCCCAAGAGTATTGACAATATCAACATACAAGGTTCGTCTAACTTCTTTTTGTCCTTTTGCCTTACGAGCTCCTGCGATCACTCCACCAGAAGAAGTAAATCTGTCTTGAATATAATTTTCTAAATAATGGTCGATAACATCTTTGAGGGTAATGCTATTAACACGTTCAGCCTTTACTAGCTTACGCCGTTCTTGTTCTTGTCTTTCTAAGTCAGCCTTTGGACATATCCCTCGCTCTCTTATGGCCTTCATTTCTCGAAGTTTAATGCGAGCTTGCTCAAGAGACATATCAGGGAAAGTACCTAGCTTAATTTGTACAAGCTTACCATCTGACTCTGGGCTTCTATAACGATAGGTAAACGTCTTCCTACCTGTCTTTCCACAGGCTATTCTTAACCCTCGGTTTTCTCCAGTATCTGACAAAACACCTTTCTTCACAGTTAGCGCCTCAAGTGTCTTATTCGTTATAGATTTGATATTCTTCTTCTCAGCCATTTATCGGGGTCCCTTATCGCAATATTGTGCGGTGATTGTATTATCTAGTATAGGAAATAAAAAACTACACTTTTACCTACACTAATGATCGCGCTGTAGTGAAATCCTTTGATACTTAGTGGGACTTACTGAAGATCCCAAAAGTTCGCAAACTATTGATTTAAGTTAATTTAATGAAAAAAGAAACCACTAAAAACAAAGACATAAAAGCAGCAAATACACCTATGATGCAGCAGTACCTAAAACTAAAAGCAGAAAATCCAGAAATTTTGCTGTTCTACCGCATGGGAGATTTCTACGAGCTTTTCTACGATGACGCTAAGAAAGCCTCTCAACTCCTCGATATTTCACTAACTAAGCGTGGCTCCTCAAACGGTGAGCCTATCCCTATGGCGGGCGTTCCATACCATGCCGTGGAAGGTTATCTTGCGAAGTTAGTGCAGTTGGGCGAATCCGTAGCAATTTGTGAGCAGATTGGTAATCCAGCAACTTCAAAGGGCCCGGTTGATCGCGCTGTCGTAAGAATTGTGACACCAGGGACCGTAACGGATGAAGCATTGCTTTCTGAGCGTGTTGATAACCTTATAGCCTCCATTTACCACCACAATGGTAAATTTGGCTACGCGACGCTTGATATTACTTCTGGTCGATTCCAACTTTGTGAGCCGGAAACCGAAGAAGCGATGGCGGCAGAGCTACAAAGAACGTCACCACGTGAGCTGCTATTCCCTGAAGATTTCGAACCAGTAAATTTGATGGCTAGTCGTAATGGCAATCGCCGCCGCCCTGTATGGGAATTTGAATTAGATACAGCGAAGCAGCAACTGAATCAACAATTTGGTACTCGTGACTTAGTTGGCTTTGGCGTTGAAAGCGCAAAACTTGGTTTATGCGCTGCGGGCTGTCTAATCCAATACGTTAAAGATACGCAACGAACTGCTCTTCCGCACATCCGTTCACTGACAATGGATAAACAAGATCATTCCGTGATCCTTGATGCGGCTACTCGCCGTAATTTGGAGATCACCCAAAATCTTAGTGGCGGCACCGATAACACCCTATCTGAAGTGCTTGACCACACCGCGACGGCTATGGGTAGCCGTATGCTTAAGCGTTGGCTACATCAACCCATGCGTAATATTTCAGCTCTTGACCAACGCTTAGATGCGATTGGTGAAATGAAAGATCTTGCTCTATTTACAGAGTTACAACCAACGCTGAAACAGATCGGTGATATCGAACGTATTCTTGCTCGTCTTGCCCTTCGCTCTGCACGTCCACGTGATATGGCACGACTTCGCCAAGCGATGGAATACCTACCAGAGCTTGCTGAAACGCTAACGCAACTTAAACACCCATATCTAACTCAGCTTGCTCAGTATGCTTCGCCTGTGGATGAAGTATCTGAACTGCTTGAGCGTGCGATCAAAGAGAACCCACCCGTGGTTATCCGCGATGGTGGTGTGATAGCAGAAGGCTATAACGCCGAGCTAGATGAATGGCGCGACCTTGCTGCAGGTGCAACTGAGTTTCTGGATAAGCTTGAGCAAGAAGAGCGTGAACGTCACGGTATCGACACGCTAAAAGTTGGCTACAACAACGTCCACGGTTTCTTCATTCAGGTAAGCCGCGGACAAAGCCATCTTGTGCCACCACACTATGTTCGCCGCCAAACGCTGAAAAATGCAGAACGTTACATTATTCCTGAGCTGAAAGAGCACGAAGACAAAGTTCTCAGCTCTAAATCGAAAGCCCTAGCTATCGAGAAGAAATTGTGGGAAGAGTTGTTTGATTTGTTATTGCCTTATTTAGAGCGACTGCAAAACATTGCATCTTCAGTGTCTCAGCTTGATGTTCTACAGAACTTAGCTGAACGTGCAGACACCCTTGATTACTGTCGTCCAACAATGACAGAGCCTGCTGGTGTACAAATTCAGGCGGGTCGTCACCCCGTTGTTGAACAAGTGATGGACGAGCCCTTTATTGCTAACCCTATCGACCTCAACGATCAACGTAAGATGCTGATCATCACTGGCCCAAACATGGGTGGTAAGTCGACCTACATGCGTCAGACCGCACTCATTGCGCTGATGGCTCATATCGGTTGTTATGTTCCAGCAGAAAGCGCGACGATTGGTTCTATCGACCGTATCTTTACGCGTATTGGCGCATCGGATGATTTAGCTTCGGGTCGTTCAACCTTCATGGTTGAGATGACAGAGACCGCGAATATCCTGCACAACGCAACACCAAACAGCCTTGTGCTAATGGACGAAATCGGTCGTGGTACCAGTACTTACGATGGTTTGTCATTAGCTTGGGCAAGTGCGGAGTGGCTAGCTAATCAAATCAATGCGATGACACTATTTGCAACGCACTACTTTGAGCTAACTGAGCTACCAAACCAAATCCCAACCTTAGCGAACGTACACTTGGATGCGGTTGAACATGGCGACAGCATCGCCTTTATGCACGCAGTTCAAGAAGGTGCAGCAAGTAAATCTTACGGCCTTGCGGTTGCTGGATTGGCTGGTGTACCTAAAGCGGTAATCAAAAATGCACGCGCGAAGCTGACTCAGTTAGAGGCATTGAGTATCGACTCTCCGACATCAAAACCAAGCGGCGTTGATATCGCTAACCAACTGAGCCTGATACCTGAACCGAGTGAAGTAGAACAAGCACTAGCGAATGTTGACCCAGATGATTTAACTCCTCGCCAAGCGTTAGAAGAACTCTATCGTTTGAAGAAGCTGCTTTAGTCTCTTTCCAAGTAGCTTGTTATTGTCGCTTGCTATTGTCGTTTTGTACTGTCGCTTAAGTCAGCAGCATAAGATACAAAAGCCATAAACAAAAAAACGCTGACTTAAAGTCAGCGTTTTTATTTGTCTTCTATTCAAAGAAACATCATCAGTTCATTTAGTCGTTTTCTACATTGAACAGATTTTCCATATTCAGACCTTGCTTGATAAGAATCTCACGTAGACGGCGAAGACCTTCAACTTGGATTTGACGAACACGTTCGCGAGTCAGGCTAATTTCACGGCCTACTTCTTCTAGTGTTGACGGTTCGTAACCAAGTAGTCCAAAGCGACGTGCAAGCACCTCTTTCTGCTTAGGATTCAGTTCATCAAGCCAGAAAATCAATGAGTTCTTGATATCGCTATCTTGAGTTGAAACCTCAGGATCTGAATTGTTGATGTCTGGAATAATATCCAACAGTGCTTTCTCACCGTCACCACCAATTGGCGTATCAACAGAGCTCACTCTTTCGTTTAGACGAAGCATCTTACTCACATCACCAACAGGCTTATCTAGCTTAGAAGCAATTTCTTCCGCCGTTGGTTCATGATCAAGTTTTTGTGATAGCTCTCTTGCGGTACGCAGATAGATGTTCAGCTCTTTCACAACATGGATTGGCAAACGGATAGTGCGAGTCTGATTCATTAACGCACGTTCAATGGTTTGACGAATCCACCATGTCGCGTAAGTTGAGAAGCGGAAACCACGTTCTGGGTCAAATTTCTCTACGGCGCGAATCAAACCTAGGTTGCCTTCTTCAATAAGATCAAGAAGTGCAAGACCACGGTTACTATAACGACGTGAAATTTTTACCACTAAACGCAGGTTACTTTCGATCATGCGTTTACGTGCTGCTTCATCACCGCGTAGAGCTCGACGTGCATAAAGCACTTCTTCTTCAGCGGTTAGTAGTGGTGAGAAACCGATTTCGCCTAAATAAAGCTGAGTAGCATCTAAACTTTTAGACGTAACTTCAACTTCTTCTTTCGCTTCGGTTTTCTTTTTGACTGTTCGTTTTGCTTTTCCAAGAGCTTCCGGTTCCGTGGTTGCTTGGTTAAGATCGAACTCTTCTTTGGTTACTGCATTGCTTATACTCATAACGCCTCCCCCTGGCGAAATTAGCATGACATCACAACTTGATATGTCGCTAAATGACTATGTCACTCCATACAATACGTAATTTTTGCATATTGTATTTAAGGTAAATATCGTTTTGGATTAACCGATTTACCTTGGTAACGAATCTCAAAGTGCAGCCTAACACTGCTGGCTCCAGAGCTTCCCATAGTTGCAATCTTCTGCCCTGGTTTCACACTTTGCCCTTCAGATACTAATAGTCGGTCGTTATGCGCGTATGCACTTAAGTAATTATCATTGTGCTTCACAATCACTAGATTGCCGTAGCCTCGTAGTGCATTACCCGAATAAACAACCGTTCCCCCTGCAGTAGATACTATTGGCTGACCTCGCTGTCCTGCTATGTCGATGCCTTTATTTCCTTGTTCGCCTACAGAGAAATTCTTGATTACTCTCCCTTTAGTTGGCCATAACCATTTGGATACTTTATCACTTGTTGGTTTGGTGGACGGTGTAACATTCTGTTTACCTTTAGAACCAACATACTCCTTTGATTTGGATTGTTCAACCTTCTTTGGTGGATCTTTTTTCACCACTTTGGTGGTAGTTTGAGCTGGAGCAGGTTTAGAATTTTTACTCTTCTGTGGCGTAGTTTTCGGTTTACTTGCTGTCGATGACGTAGTGGATGCCGCGACAGGCGCAGCAACGGCTGCAACCGCTACTGTTGATTTACCATACGCTGGCGCATTGTAACTCGGGCGCCACAACTTAAGCTTCTGCCCCGGGTGGATAGTGTAAGGAGCAGCGAGTTTGTTATAACCGATGAGGTCTTTAACGTCTTTATTGGTGACATAAGCAATGAAGTAAAGGGTGTCGCCTTTTTTTACTTCATAGTAACTGCCGCGATAACTACCACGATCAATCGATGAGTAATTCTTGTTTAGGCTTGAAACGGGCGCAGGTGAATTCGCCGCACACCCAACAAGTGCACAACTAAGCAATAAAGTACTTCCTTTTAACAACTTCGAACGCATCGACTCTCTATCCACCTACACCATTAGTCTTTTATTAAGCTAGCTCACCAGGGACGAGAGGTACAAATCTCACCATCTCGATAACACTCGATAAAAACTCGTCACCATGGCGAACAATCTTCAACAATTGCTGTTCGTCATCACCAACAGGAATCAATAAGCGACCACCATCTTTCAGCTGTTGCAAAAGCGCTTGAGGAATCGACTCTGCGGCAGCAGTTACGATAATCGCATCAAAAGGGGCTTTCGAAGACCACCCTTGCCAGCCATCACCATGCTTAGTTGAAATATTGTAGAAATCGAGCTGTTTAAGACGACGCTTGGCATCCCATTGCAATGATTTAATTCTTTCAACCGAATACACATGATCAACCAGTTGAGCCAAGACCGCCGTTTGATAACCTGAGCCGGTTCCAATTTCTAAAACACGGCTATCTTGCTGTAATTCTAGCAACTCTGTCATCTTAGCAACAATGTACGGCTGAGAAATCGTCTGGCCTTGTCCGATAGGAAGCGCATTATTATCATAAGCTTGATGATACATCGCCTGCGATAAAAAGCTCTCTCTCGGCAGTTGATAAATAGCATCAAGAACCTTTTGATCCTGAATGCCATTTTCAATCAGAAAAGTAATTAAGCGCTCTGCATGCGGATTACTCACTTACTTCTCCTCTAACCATGTTGTCATCGCACCCAACGACTCGTGCGCAGTCAGGTCAACTTGTAATGGTGTTACCGATACAAAGCCATGCTCGATAGCGTAAAAATCCGTGCCTTCACCGGCATCTTGCTCTTTTCCCGGAGGACCAAGCCAGTAGATATCATGACCTCGTGGGTCTTTTTGCTTAATCATATCTTCAGCATGATGACGAGCACCTAAGCGTGTCACCTGAGTACCAGACAACTGCTCTAACGCTAAATCAGGGATATTGACGTTTAACAGGCGATTGGTTGGGATTGGGCTTGCTAAATGTTGTTCGACGATACGACGAGCAATGACCGCCGCTGTCTTAAAATGTTTTTTACCCACCAGAGAAAACGCCACCGATTGAACGCCTAAAAAGTGCCCTTCCATTGCGGCTGCCACTGTACCTGAATAAAGCACATCGTCACCCAAGTTAGCACCATGATTAATACCCGTTAATACCAGATCAGGCATATCATTCTTTAGCAGTTCATTTAACGCAAAATGTACGCAGTCGGTCGGTGTTCCTTGTACCGAATATGTATTTTCGGTAATTTCTTGAACACGTAAAGGCTGTTCTAAAGTTAATGAATTTGAAGCGCCCGAGCGATTACGGTCAGGTGCAACAATGATAATTTCAGCAAGATCACGTAATTCATTGGCCAGCTCATGAATACCTTGAGCGTGCACACCATCATCGTTGCTGAGTAAAATCTTCATCTTGTATCCTTTCTTTTGTTCCAATGCCAAGTCACTTAATTTCCGATATCAAGTGACTTCGCTCCAAGCAGAATCGTTATTGCTCGTAGCTTCTCTCTACGTGAACTTCTTCAACCAATTCACGAACAATAGCGGTTGCGAAACAACCTGCATCGAGAGAGAACTTAAGAGTGACATTGTCTTCGTTCACTTCCCACGCTAAACCCATCGGCTTCAGCGAAGCTTCGCGGCGATCATGGCGCATACGGTTGCCACAAATAAGAGCCATTAGATCCGGTTCAGCATCAAGGTGCTTCTGCTCTAAAGCTTGAGAGGCATCCGTCGTCGGTAACGCATTATCTCCTGCTAAAGCAACAGTAATAAACGCAGAGCCGTTCGCGATGTCTTGGTTTACCGCTTCGATGTTATCCGCTGTTACCGCTAATTGAGCGCCGTCTTTCACGACAATATCGCCAACCAATGCCGACGCAAACGCATCTTGCTCAATACGGTCGGAAAGAATTAAGTTGTAAATCCAAGAACGAGCCGCAGAAAGATACAAGCTGCGCTTATTCTGATTACGCGTACGAACGTTTTCACGCCCCCAACGACGAGCTTCAGATAAGTTGTTACCTTCATTACCAAAGCGCTGAGCACCGAAGTAATTTGGCACGCCCACTTGAGCGACTTTTTCTAAGCGCTTTACCACATCATCACAATCCGTTACTTCAGACAAAGTCAGCTCAAATTGGTTGCCAACTAAATCGCCTGGACGTAACTTTTTGTTGTGACGTGCTGTCGCCAAGATCTCAATGCTTGGGTATTGTGCGAGAAAAGCAGAAAAGTCAGGCTCACCCTTTGGTAAGTGCACGCTTAACCACTGCTCAGTCACAGCATGACGGTCTTTCAAACCAGCCCAGCTAACATCTTTCGACTTAACACCACACGCTTTAGCCAGTTCGTTTGCTACGAAGCTCGTGTTCTCACCAGTTTTACGAATACGCACCATTAAGTGCTCGCCTTCACCAGTAAACTCAAAACCCAAGTCTTCATTAACGACAAAGTGTTCGGCTTTTGCTTTTAGTTTTGCTTTCGCAGTTGGTTTACCGTTTAGGTAAGCCAATGAAGATAAAATATCTGACATGCTGTTCTTTTCGTGTTGGTGCTTACGCACTTTTAGTAATTAGGACCACCGCTTCACATGCGATGCCCTCTTTGCGACCTGTAAAACCTAAACGCTCGGTAGTCGTGGCTTTTACATTCACATTGCTAATGCTTGTTTCTAAATCTTGAGCAATGGCTTGGCACATAGAGTCTATATGAGGAGCCATCTTTGGAGCTTGCGCCATGATAGTAATATCCGCATTACCAATCACATAACCTTGCTCTTTTACTCGACGGTAAACATCTTTAAGCAATTCGCGGCTATCTGCGCCTTTCCACTCATCATCCGTATCAGGGAAATGACGACCAATATCACCAGCTGCAATTGAACCCAGTAAAGCATCGCATAATGCGTGCAGGGCAACATCACCGTCTGAGTGTGCGATAAGACCCTGTTCATAAGGGACACTCACGCCACCAATAATTACCGGGCCTTCACCACCAAATTTGTGTACATCAAAGCCATGGCCAATACGAATCATCATTATTCCTTATTCTGACTTAAATAGAACTCAGCCA
This sequence comes from Vibrio sp. SG41-7, assembly GCF_014164465.1. Taxonomy (NCBI): domain Bacteria; kingdom Pseudomonadati; phylum Pseudomonadota; class Gammaproteobacteria; order Vibrionales; family Vibrionaceae; genus Vibrio; species Vibrio sp. SG41-7. The sequence continues at coordinate 10,193 of NZ_JACJFF010000015.1, forward strand.
AAGCCAAATCTTCAGGCTGAGTAATCTTAAAATTATCTGAACGCCCAGCAATCAGTGCTGGTGATAAACCTTTCCACTCAAACGCAGACGCTTCATCGGTAATTGAAACACCTTGTTGCAAGACTTCACTCAAGACTTTCCGTAAAGGCTTAGATCGGAACATCTGAGGGGTAAGCGCATGCCAGAGATCGACGCGATCGACCGTGTGTTCAATTTGTCCTTGAGCACCACGCTTCATTGTATCGCGGACCGGCGCAGCTAAAATCGCGCCGACATCATGGGTCATAGCCCCAGAGATCAGTTTGTCGATATCGCTCAATTGGATACAAGGCCTAGCGGCATCATGCACCATCACCCAATCACTGAGTTGCTGTTGGGTAATATAGTCCAGAGCAGAAAGCACTGAATCGGCTCTTTCCGTTCCGCCGGAAACTCTGATCACCTGTGGATTAAGGTTAAGCGGTAATTCAGGGTAGTAAGGGTCATCGTCGCTGACCGCTACCACAATTTTAGACACTTGAGGGTGAGACAACAGTTTCTCAACCGTGTGCTCTAAAATCGTTTTACCGTGAATTTGAAGATATTGCTTGGGACGGTCTGCCTTCATTCGGCTGCCGACGCCCGCAGCGGGGACCACTGCAATAACGCTTTGAAGTTGGTTCGACATTAATGAGATTCCTCACCAATAATACGATAAAACGTTTCGCCTTCTTTCACCATTCCCAGCTCATGACGTGCGCGCTCTTCTATCGCGTCTAAGCCTTGGCGTAGATCGTCGATTTCCGCAAACATCTCAGCATTGCGAAGATGAAGCTTTTCATTTACTTGCTGCTGAACTTGGATTTCGTTGTTCACACCGTAGTAATCAGAAATACCATTTTTACCGAGCCACAGTGTGTGTTGTAGCCAGCCAAACACTATGAGCAGTACTAAAGCAAAAATTCGCATAACACCTTTCGCCGGTTGAAAAAGAAGGAACTAGAATAAGGCACATATATACCATAATGCGCTTATTGGTGCGAGATATGTGGTGTCAGGGAATCAATAAGTCGGGGAATTATTGGACAGAATAGTGAGTGGTAACAATGAAGCTCCCTACTCCTTTCTTTGTCAGTCTAGGGAATGAGGAATTTGAGGCAAAAAAATGCCCCGCATAAGCGAGGCATTTAAAGTTTAGATTAACAATTCCGTTGGTTTAAAACCAAGAGTGAATTATTGACCTTTAACTTCTTTAAGACCGTTGAAAGGAGCTTTAGAACCTAGAGCTTCTTCGATACGGATAAGTTGGTTGTACTTAGCAACACGGTCAGAACGGCTCATAGAACCAGTTTTGATTTGGCCTGCAGCTGTACCTACCGCTAGATCAGCGATAGTTGCATCTTCAGTTTCGCCAGAACGGTGAGAGATTACTGCAGTGTAGCCAGCGTCTTTAGCCATCTTGATAGCAGCTAGAGTCTCTGTTAGAGAACCGATTTGGTTGAACTTGATAAGGATAGAGTTAGCTACGCCTTTCTCGATACCTTCAGCAAGAATCTTAGTGTTTGTAACGAACAGATCGTCACCAACGATTTGAAGCTTGTCGCCTAGAAGTTCAGTTTGGTGCTTGAAGCCATCCCAATCTGACTCGTCAAGACCGTCTTCGATAGAAACGATTGGGAAGTTGTTAGCTAGTTCAGCTAGGTAGTGGTTGAACTCTTCAGAAGTGAAAGTTTTACCTTCGCCCTTCATGTTGTAGATGCCAGCTTCTTTGTCGAAGAACTCAGATGCTGCACAGTCCATAGCAAGAGTAACGTCTTTACCTAGTTCGTAACCAGCAGCTGCAACAGCTTCTGCGATAACTTCTAGAGCTTCAGCGTTAGATTTAAGGTTAGGAGCGAAACCACCTTCATCACCAACTGCAGTGCTGTAGCCTTTAGACTTAAGAACTTTAGCTAGGTTGTGGAATACTTCAGCGCCGATACGCAGACCTTCTTTAAGAGTTTTAGCGCCAACTGGTTGGATCATGAACTCTTGGATGTCAACGTTGTTATCAGCGTGCTCGCCACCGTTGATGATGTTCATCATTGGTAGAGGCATAGAGAACTGACCAGCAGTACCGTTTAGCTCAGCAATGTGCTCGTATAGAGGCATGCCTTTAGCAGCAGCCGCCGCTTTTGCGTTAGCTAGAGAAACAGCAAGGATAGCGTTAGCGCCAAACTTAGACTTGTTCTCAGTACCGTCTAGATCAAGCATAACTTGGTCAACGTCAGCTTGTGCTTTAGCATCTTTACCAACTAGAGCGTCAGCGATTGGGCCGTTTACAGCTTCAATTGCTTTAAGAACACCTTTACCTAGGAAACGTGATTTGTCGCCGTCACGTAGCTCAAGAGCTTCGCGAGAACCAGTAGATGCGCCAGATGGAGCAGCAGCCATACCTACGAAACCGCCTTCTAGGTGTACTTCAGCTTCTACAGTTGGGTTACCACGTGAATCGATGATTTCACGACCTAGAACTTTAACGATCTTAGACATTGAATGTTTCCTTCTCGTTGAATATATAAATGTCAAATTTAAAGGTAGCAGCACAACTTACGCAGCTACCTGGATTCCTTTTTACTTTTCTAATTCGCCGCGCTGGAATTCACCAGCCGCTTTAACGAAACCTGCAAACAATGGGTGACCATCGCGAGGTGTTGAAGTGAACTCTGGGTGGAACTGAGCAGCAACGAACCATGGGTGGTTCGGGTTCTCAATAACTTCAACCAGTTTCTTGTCCGCAGATAGACCCGATACTTTTAGGCCCGCTTTTTCGATTTGTGGACGAAGATTGTTGTTCACTTCGTAACGGTGACGGTGACGTTCATGGATCGTCGCGCTACCGTATAATTCGTAAGCTTTCGTCCCTTTCGCTAGGTGACAAAGCTGTGAACCAAGACGCATTGTGCCGCCTAGGTCAGATTTTTCAGTACGCTCTTCAACTTTACCTTCGCCGTCAATCCACTCAGTGATTAGGCCAACAACAGGGTATTTAGTTTCTTTGCAGAATTCAGAAGAGTGTGCCCCTTCCATTTTCGCAACGTTACGAGCGTACTCAATAAGAGCAACTTGCATACCTAGACAGATACCTAAGTAAGGTACTTTGTTTTCACGAGCGTATTGTGCAGCAAGGATCTTACCTTCAACACCACGATCGCCAAAGCCACCAGGAACTAGGATTGCATCTAGGCCTTGTAGAACTTCAGTGCCTTTAGACTCAACATCTTGTGAATCTACATATTTAATTGTGACACTTAGGCGATTTTTCAAGCCTGCGTGTTTCAGCGCTTCATTTACTGATTTGTATGCGTCAGGCAGTTCAATGTACTTACCAACCATACCAATCGTCACTTCACCCGTTGGGTTAGCTTCTTCGTAAATTACTTGTTCCCACTCAGACAGATCAGCTTCTGGTGCATTGATACCGAAACGCGTACATACAAGATCGTCAATGCCTTGAGCACGGATTAATTGTGGGATCTTGTAGATTGAATCTACGTCTTTCATAGAGATAACGGCTTTTTCTTGTACATTACAGAAAAGAGCAATTTTCTTACGTTCGTTTGCTGGGATAACACGATCTGAACGACAAACTAGGATGTCAGGTTGAATACCGATAGACAGTAGCTCTTTTACAGAGTGTTGCGTTGGCTTAGTTTTCACTTCACCCGCAGCTGCTAGGTATGGCACTAGAGTAAGGTGCATGAACATTGCGCGTTCACGGCCTAGTTCTACTGCTAGCTGACGAATCGCTTCCATGAATGGTAGAGATTCGATATCACCTACAGTACCACCAACTTCAACAAGCGCGATATCGTGGCCTTTAGCACCAGAGATTACGCGTTCTTTGATAGAGTTAGTAATGTGAGGAATAACCTGGATTGTTGCACCTAGGTAGTCACCACGACGTTCATTACGTAGAACGTCAGCATAAACACGACCTGCTGTGAAGTTGTTACGCTTAGTCATCTTGGTGCGAATGAATCGCTCATAGTGACCAAGGTCAAGGTCAGTTTCAGCGCCATCTTCCGTAACGAACACTTCACCGTGCTGAGTCGGGCTCATAGTGCCTGGATCAACGTTGATGTAAGGGTCAAGCTTCATCATAGTCACTTTAAGACCACGAGCTTCTAAAATAGCCGCAAGAGATGCTGCTGCAATACCTTTACCTAGAGAGGATACAACCCCGCCAGTAACAAAAATGTAATTTGTCGTCATGTTTAACCTGAAATTGGTTGAATGAGGGAAATGGATTACTTCTGGACGGGATGAAAATATACCAGAAGCCCCTTATCGCCACAACGTGAAATCTATCACACTGCAATTTTTTATTTTTTGCTTCAAATCAATTCATGATAAAAGCTTTGATGATCTTTTCTCCGCCACTTTGACTTCATCCCACATGGAATCAAGCTGTTGTAGAGAAAAGTCGGTCAAAATTTTATCTTGCTGACGAACTTTTTGTTCCACACCTTTAAAGCGGCGTGAAAATTTCAGATTGGCTTTATTGAGAGCCGTTTCTGGATTTTTACCCAAATGTCGCACTAAATTAACGGTAGCAAACAACAAATCACCCAGTTCTTCTTCAACTAAATCTTCGTTTGGCGTTACTTGAAGTGCTTCTTCTAGCACCTCATCAACTTCCTCTAAAACCTTATCAGCGACCGGGCCGATAGAGTCCCAATCAAAGCCAAATTTCGCAACTTGCTTTTGAATCTTTGTAGCACGCGAAAGTGCAGGTAGAGAGTTTGGTATTGAGTCTAGAATACTTTCCTGAGTTTTTCCTGCCTGTGCTTTTTCTTTGGCTTTTTCAGCTTCCCAGTTCGCATTAATTTCTTCATCACTGGCAAATTCCGTATCAGAAAACACATGTGGATGACGGCGCGTCAGCTTCTCATTGATACCGTCGACCACATCAGAGAACTCAAACAAGCCCTGCTCTTTCGCCAGTTGGCTGTAGAAGATCACCTGAAACAGCAGGTCGCCCAACTCTTCTTGTAGATTCGGCCAATCTTTGTTGTGAATCGCGTCCACCACCTCATACGTCTCTTCGATAGTATGCGGCACAATTGTTTCAAAATTTTGTTTCAAATCCCAAGGACAGCCACCTTCAGGATCGCGCAGCTTAGCCATAATCTGTTCAAGTTGTTCAATCGGGTGATTCATCGTTTTCTTCCTATTCACTGTCTTTGATTTTTAAATTTATAACGTCTTCTAAAACTAAAAAAGGTGAGTAGCCAAAACCACTCACCTTTGTTGATACTGTCTAATTCTCTAAATTACGCATCTTTCACTAAGCAGTTGTTACTTTAACAAGGCAACAAGCTTTCGCGATTCCTGAGCATAGCTCGCCTATGTGATGGAACAAGAAAGCGCAGTTAACGCAGTAAAAGTGACTAATGCAACGTGAAAGTTAGCCGAGGCGTTTTACACTCATGACATCTTTGATTTGCTCTACTCGACTTGTCACACGACTCAATATTTCAATATTGGTCACTTCCAAATCAAAATCCATCACCGACAGTTGACGTTTATAGTCAATACGGCTCTTCATTGTCGTCACACTGACTTTTTCATTCAAGAACAGGGATGTTATGTCTTTCAACAAGCCTGTGCGCTCTAGGGCCTCTACACGCAGTGTTAAGATATACGAGCCGACAAAACCATCGCCCCACACAGTATCGATGATACGTTCGGGTGCATGTAGGTTAAGTTCACTTAACTGTTCGCAATCGCTACGGTGCACTGAAATACCGCGACCTTGAGTTATGTAACCTTTGATCACATCGCCTGGGATTGGCTGGCAACAACGAGCTAAGTGCGTCATTAGGTTATCGACACCTTCAACGACGACGGCATCCTTTTTCGGACGACTCTGATGAGCGGGCTTATTGTCAGACTCAAGCAACTTTTCGAGCGCTTTTTTATCTTCTTCTTCCGCTGTCGGCTTGTTGACCAAAGCATTGATGTGATTAACGACTTGGTTGATACGCATATCGCCGCTACCAATACCCGCATATAGTTCATCTGGAGTATTGACGTTGAATCGTTTCAGCGCGTATTGCTCGGCATCTTTCAGCGTCGCTCCGACTCTGCCTAGCTCGACTTCTAGAATATCTCGTCCGGCTTCAAGGTTTTTCTCACGACTCTGAGCACGGAACCAGGCGTTAATTTTTGCACGAGCTCGACTCGAGTGAACAAAGCCTGTGGTCGGGTTTAACCAATCACGTGATGGGTTCGGTTCTTTTTGAGTAATGATCTCAACTTGATCGCCCATCGCCAGCTTATGAGTAAACGGGACGATTCGACCTGCTACTTTGGCACCGATACAACGGTGTCCAACCATCGAGTGGATGTGGTAAGCAAAATCCAGCGGTGTTGCACCCATTGGTAAATCGACCACATCACCACGAGGTGTAAAGGCATAAACACGGTCATCAAAGACTTGGCTACGCACTTCATCCAGCATTTCACCAGAATCCGACATCTCTTCTTGCCAGTCGATAAGCTTACGAAGCCAGGTGATTTTCTCATCGTAGCCACTGCGTACGCCGCTTGAAGCACCTTCTTTGTACTTCCAGTGCGCAGCAACGCCCAATTCAGAGTCTTCATGCATCTGCTTGGTACGGATCTGAATTTCAATGGTCTTGCCTTCAGGGCCAAGAACTACGGTATGAATCGATTGATAACCATTCGGTTTAGGGTTCGCCACATAATCATCAAATTCACTTGGGAGGTGTTTATATTTGGTGTGAACCACACCTAAACCGGCATAACAGTCTTGCAGTTGGTCTGCGATAATACGCACCGCACGCACATCAAAAAGCTCATCAAACTCTAAGCCTTTTTTCTGCATTTTACGCCAAATACTGTAGATGTGTTTTGGTCGACCGCTGACTTCAGCATTGATGCTTGAGCGGTTCATTTCTGACGTTAAATCGTCAACAAAGTCAGTGATGTATTGTTCGCGCACGATACGGCGCTCAGACAGCTGTTTAGCAATCTGCTTATAGATATCTGGTTGTTGGTAGCGGAAAGCGTAGTCTTCAATTTCCCACTTTAGCTGACCAATACCTAAACGGTTTGCTAGAGGAGCATAAATGTTGGCACACTCTTTTGCTGCCGCACGGCGCACAGCATCAGGGGCCTTTTTAACTTCGATTAGGTTGCAAATTCGCTCTGCTAGTTTGATGACGACGCAGCGGAAGTCATCCACCATCGCAAGCAGCATTCGTCGAACATTATCGACTTGACCCGAGGCAGCACTGCCTTCAAGGGTGACGTTTAGCTGGCCCAAAGCCGCCATTTCTTCCACGCCATCAATCAGCTTTACGGTTTCCTTTCCGTAACTTTCTTCAAACGCTTCACGCTCAAAAACACCGCTTGATACGACAGGGAAGAGTTGCGCTGCCACTAAAGTTGCGCGATCCATAGACAAGGTGACCAAGATCTCGATCATCTCGCGCCCACGCCAAAGCAAAAGCTCGCCTTGCTCGTGATCTTTTAATAGCTCTTCACAGTGACGATAAACTTTGGTCAGTTTATTCGAGGTTTTTGCGTCTTGATTCAATGACGCAATCCAATTATCTAGCTCAAACTGTTCGCTTGGGTTTAAATGTGCGCTTCGTACCGCAACCATCATGCCTTCCTAGTTATTATGTTTTATACCCAACTCAATATGACTAACTGATTCCAAGTTAGTTCGACTCATATTGATATCAGCGCAGGCTTCCCTGCACCTTTGTGATTCATTTTTAAGCCTTGTTTAAGGGCCTCTAAGCCTTGATAAAGAGAGCCATCGATTCTAGATGACTGGTGTGTGGGAACATGTCCAACATACCAAGCTTGGCTAGTTGATAGCCTTGTTTTTCTAAGCTCTCTGAATCTCTAGCTAGAGTAGCAGGATTACACGAAACATAAACCACACGCTTCGCACCTAACCCTGAAATTTGATCAACGATCCCACTCGCTCCAGCACGTGCTGGATCAAGTAAGATTTTATCAAACCTTTCTTTTGCCCAAGGCTGTGAAGACAGCTCTTCTTCAAGGTTCGCTTGGTAGAATTCTGTATTACTCAATTGATTCAAAGTCGCGTTAGACGTGGCCTGCTGAACCATTTCATCGACACCTTCGACACCCACTACAAACGCAGATTGTTGTGCAATAGGCAAACTGAAGTTCCCTAAGCCACAAAACAGGTCGAGCACTCGCTCATCGGCTTGAGGCTCTAGCCACTCAATCGCTTGAGCAACCATTTGCTGGTTCACTTTCTGGTTTACTTGGATAAAGTGGTTTGGCTCAAAAGGTAAAGTCACGCCTGTTTCGCTATAAGCTGGCGCATCACCGACTAAACGAACGAGCTTGTCCGTTTCAGGCATAGTATACAACGTGGCACTTTCCGCTTTAGCGAGTGCAATCAATGCTTGCTCATCTTTCTCAACCAAAGGCTTAAGGTGACGCAGCACCATCACCGGGCCAGTATCGCCCAACACCAATTCAACGTGTCCTAAAGACGTAAGGTTGCTGAAAGTATTGAGTAAACTTTTCAGTTTTGGCAGCAATACATTAAGGCGAGGATCCAGCACGGCACAATCGGTGATGTTTTCAATCTGCTTACTTTGTTTCTTACGGAAACCGAACTGAAGCTGCTGTGTCTTCTTATCAACAAACAGGCTGATACGCGCGCGACGTCGATAACCGGTTTCATCACCCACAATCGGCTCAACAACTTCGGTGTTAGCCGTTTGGTATTGGCTCATCAGGTGCGTCAAAGATTGCGATTTATGCTCAACCTGAGAAGCGTAACCAAGATGTTGAAGGTGACAGCCACCACACTGATTAAAGTGCTTACAGAATGGCTTTAAACGCAGCTCACTCGGTTGAAGTAATTTGATGAGTTTTGCTCGCGAAAACTTACTTTTGCTCTCAGTAAGTTGAATAACCACCTGCTCACCAGGCAATGCGCCATCAATGAAAACAGGTTTATTCTTCTGATAAGCGATGCCAGCGCCATTGTGATCCATTCGTTCAACCAAAACCGATTGATGCTTGGTCTCGAGTTGAGTTTTCTTTTTTGGTTGGAAAAAACGTGCCATTGCTTGTGCCTAATGTATCTTTTAATAAGTAATTGGTATCCAGGACTCACTATTATGTCTTGGAATCATTGTCGAACGTCACGGCTTTGATTAAGCTTACCGTTCACTTAACCGCCATTGTGTGCGTTATTTTCCCATATCCAGACCTCGATGTAATTAAAGAACATGACCAGATATGGCTTAAGAGCCCGTGTAATTACCTTAACTCTAGCTCCAACCTTGATTATTGGGTTGCTATTGAGTGCATTTTTCTCATTTAACCGCTATCAAGACCTTGAGGGGCAAGTGGTTAATACTGGTACTAGCATCATTGAACCGCTGGCAATTGCTAGTGAGTCAGGCATGAAGCTCGAAAGTCGAGAGTCTGTTCGTCAGCTTATTAGCTATGCGCATCGAAAAAACTCTAAGCTGGTGCGTAGTATCGCGGTGTTTGATGAACGTCATGAGTTGTTTGTAACCTCAAACTTCCACCCTGATTTTGAAAGCCTGACCTATCCGAAAGATAAACCCATCCCGCATTTAAGCTCATCGAACCTGCTCGATAATACGCTGATTCTTCGGACACCCATCATCGCTGAAGGTCAATACATCAACTCAGCCAATGGGCAGTCTCAAGCCAACCAAGCGATCGGCTATATTGCGATAGAGTTAGACTTGTCGTCACTTCGATTGCAGCAGTATCAAGAAGTGTTCTCTGCCTTCTTGGTGTTGATTTTGGGGCTGGGACTTTCTGGTGTATTTGCTTTTCGCTTGATGCATGACGTCACCCAACCGATCACACACATGAAAAACATGGTCGACCGAATTCGTCGTGGTCATCTCGATGTGCGTATCGAAGGCAAAATGCACGGTGAGCTAGACTCACTGAAAAACGGTATCAACGCGATGGCGGTATCGCTATCAGAATATCACGTCGAGATGCAGCACAGTATCGACCAGGCTACGTCTGATCTGCGTGAAACCCTAGAGCAATTAGAGATTCAAAACGTTGAGTTAGACATTGCGAAAAAACGCGCTCAAGAAGCGGCACGTGTTAAATCTGAATTCTTGGCTAACATGTCTCACGAATTGAGAACACCGCTTAACGGTGTGATTGGCTTTACTCGTCAAATGCTTAAAACCCATCTATCGACCAGTCAAACAGATTACTTGCAAACCATTGAACGTTCAGCAAATAACCTACTCAGTATCATCAACGATATTCTTGATTTCTCGAAACTGGAAGCCGGTAAATTAGCGCTCGAGAACATCCCATTCGAGTTCCAAGCGAGCCTTGAAGAGGTTGTGAACCTTCAAGCAACTAACGCCCATGAGAAAGGCCTAGAGTTAACTCTTAAGATAGACCCGAAAGTGCCACCAGGCGTTGTTGGTGACCCACTGCGTATTCAGCAGATCCTAACCAACCTCGTTGGTAACTCAATCAAGTTTACTGAACGTGGCAACATTGATATCAGTGTTGAACTTCGTTCACAAAGCGAAGACAGCATCGAGTTGCAATTCATGGTTCGCGATACAGGTATTGGTATCTCTGAGCGCCAGCAAGCTCAGCTTTTCCAAGCCTTCAGCCAAGCCGATGCAAGCATCTCTCGTCGCTATGGCGGTACGGGGCTAGGCCTAGTTATCACCCAAAAACTGGTCAGCCAAATGGGTGGAGAGATCAGTCTTACCAGCCGCCTACACCAAGGTTCAACCTTCTGGTTTACTTTGAGACTATCAACGACTGATATGCCGATGACTGAGCTGATTGAGACTCAGTGTCTGCAAGACAAGCAGCTGCTGCTTATCGAGCCAAACATGCAAGCGGCGTCGATTACTCAGCAAATATTAACCCAAGAAGGCTTAGTGGTAACGTATCGTTCGGTGATGCCTGACGAGTCGACCTCGTATGACTACGTTCTACTCAACCTAGCCGCGAACCAAGAGTATCAATTTGATACCGTGAGTGGTTGGGCGATTGGCGCGAAGAAAATCGCTCAGAACGTAATTATTGGTACGCCGAGTACTGAGCTAGCTCTGGGTGAACAATTGATGAAAGAGGTTGATGTCCAATGCATCACCAAGCCTCTCTCTCGTAAGAAACTTCTACAAACTCTGATCTCTAATCAAGCACCCACTTTGATTGCACCAGCGATTGAAACGCACTCGGAAGAGAAGCTGCCGCTTACTGTATTGGCGGTCGACGACAACCCAGCAAACCTTAAATTGATCACCGCGCTACTAAAAGAGCGTGTAGAGACGGTCATCAGTTGCACCAGCGGACAGAAGGCCATAGACAAGGCGAAGGAGACCCCATTTGATATCATCTTCATGGATATCCAAATGCCGCAAATGGATGGTGTGACGGCCTGTAAGAATATAAAAGAGCTAGCGAATAATGCGAATACCCCCGTCATTGCCGTCACAGCACACGCGATGGTTGGCGAACGGGACCGTCTACTTGAAGCCGGCATGGATGACTACCTAACCAAACCGATAGAAGAGCACGTGTTACAGCAGGTTCTGATTCATTGGAGCCCTACCTCTGAGGTTGAGCACATTGAAAAAATAGACCCAGCCCACCCAGCAGTCTCTGCGGAAGTAGACAATAGCTCAGTTTCAGATTCTGAGGCTAACGTGCATAAGAATATCATCATTGATTGGCAAGCAGCTATGAAGCAAGCCGCCAACAAAGAAGACCTCGCACGCGATATGCTGCAAATGCTAGTCGACTTTATTCCTGAGGTTTATGAAGCCGCAGAGAAAGCGATAGAAGACAGTGACTACCCCGTTGAAGCGCTGACACACATCATCCACAAGATGCATGGCAGCAGCTCATACAGCGGTGTACCAAGGCTGAAGTCGGTGTGTGCGACGATAGAGAAAGAGCTGCGTTCCGGCACTTCCGTTGAAGACATTGAACCGGAACTTTTTGAACTTCAGGATGAATTAGATAAGGTTCAAGCAACCGCGATTCATTATTTGAAACCAGCCAAGACTTAGCGAACATTTCTTACTCACAAATATTCGTCAAACGGTTTACCAGCCAATAAAAAAGCAGAGCTCATGAGCTCTGCTTTTTTCTGTCTAGAACCTAGAGCACCAGATATAATACCAATCACAGTAAGTAAGTGATCAAAAATAGCGTAGGAAAAAAGCTTGAGGACAAGGCAGGATTTTTCGATAAGTAGTTATTCTACAATCAAAAATTCTAACGAAGTTATCGAGTTTTTTAACAAGCTAGGGTGAACAGTTATTTACTACGATTGGTATAAAGTAACGGTAATCTATTTACGACTCGAGTAGTACCGTCGCCACCGCATAATGGCGCTCATCTGAGATAGTCAGATGAATCGACTTTGTACCACTCGCTTCTGCGATTTCACGCGCCTTTTTATGTAGGCTTAGAACTGGCTTGCCATGCTCATCGTTTGAAATCTCGAAATCGTGAAAGGTCACACCAAGCGCGATACCCGTGCCCAACGCCTTAGATGCCGCTTCTTTTGCAGCAAAGCGTTTTGCAAGGTAACGCCCTTTTTGCTTCAGTTGCTGAAATACTTCAAACTCAGAGTCGGTCAAAATACGCTGAGCAAAAGCGTCGCCACTTCGTGACAGTGCCTTTTCAACACGTTCGATTTCTGCGATATCTGTACCTAATCCAACAACAGCCATGTTTACCCTACTACCAAACTTCTATCTATTAACTTTATCGATTCTACTGATTAACCACTTAACGCTTACTACTAAACTAATGACGAGTTAAAGAACTAAGCGTTGTTGCGTGCTGTTTCCATCACGGCTTTCATGTCTGCAACGGCTTTATTCAAACCATCAAAGACTGCGCGTCCCATGATCGAGTGACCGATGTTCAACTCGTAGATCTCAGGAAGTGCCGCAATCGGCGCTACGTTGTGATAAGTCAGACCATGACCAGCATTCACTGTGATACCAAGATCGTCTGCGTAGCTTGCGCCTGCAGCAATCTTTTTAAGCTCATCTTGCTGATCTTCTTCTGTTTTCGCATCAGCGTAATGACCAGTATGAAGCTCAATGAACGGTGCGCCACACGCTTTTGCTGCATCAATTTGCTCACGATCTGCATCGATAAACAGAGATACTTTGATACCCGCTGCCGACAGTTTTTCCGTCGCTGCTTTGATCTTTTCAAGTTGACCAACCACGTCCAAGCCGCCTTCCGTCGTAAGCTCTTCACGCTTTTCTGGAACCAGACAAACGAACTCAGGATTAGTATCGAGTGCAATTTGAACCATCTCGTCCGTCACTGCCATCTCTAAGTTCATGCGAGTCTGGATTGTCTCAGCAAGAATACGTACATCGCGATCAACAATATGACGGCGATCTTCGCGCAGGTGAATGGTAATGCCGTCAGCACCCGCACGTTCAGCAATTTCAGCTGCGTGTACTGGATCTGGGTATTTAGTACCACGTGCATTACGTAGTGTAGCAATATGGTCGATATTAACGCCTAAAAGGATTGAGCTCATTTTCCAATACTCCGTGCTCTAGAGAGGGCTATTGTTGGCATAAATAGCTCTCTACTTTTTAATGGTTTGCCGCCAAGATACGGCTTTAAGGCTATGCGTGTAAAGCGTTTTGCTGCTTTTAACTGCTCTTTAGTGATAAACCTACGTTCACTAATTGCGATAAGTTCATCGCCCATAAATGTCAGGTTATCTCGACGTACAGAAGCGATGAAACCTTTCTGTTCTCGATAGCGATAAGTCATACTTGGATCGATCGCTTCACCAGTACCAGCACAATGCAAAAAGTCGACGCCATACCCCATAGCGGAAAGCAGAGCCAATTCAAAACGACGTAGCGCTGGCTCAGGGTTCTCATTATGAGCGAGTTCTGTTAAAGCATGAAGATAGTCGTGAAAAAATGCGGGCATGGCCACTTCAGCCATCAACACACGGCCAACTAGCTCATTGACATACATAGCGGAATACAGATTAATACCGGCAAGAGGAAGCCCCAAGCTGATGGGTTCAGCTTGGCGCAACGTTTTCATTGAACCATTGCCAGACCACTTAAGCAGCAGAGGCGTAAAAGGTTGCAATGCACCTTTCAAATTAGAACGCTTACTCCTTGCACCTTTAGACATCAACGTCACCCTTCCGTACTCTTCACTGAAGACGTCCAGAATTAGGCTCGACTCACTGTATGGTCGACGGTGCAACACAAAGCATCGCTGTAACCCTTCGCTCAATAACTTACCCTTCTTACAGATACAAAAAGAGAGAGTTCGCACTCTCTCTTGAAATTATATTCAGTTCAACTTTCTTAATCTCAGAAAGTGACGTTCAATATATTATAGATCGTCGATGTAGCCTAACGAGCGAAGTGCACGCTCATCATCAGCCCAACCAGACTTAACTTTAACCCAAGTCTCTAGGTAAACCTTACGACCGAACAGTTCTTCCATGTCGATACGAGCTTCACGACCAATCGTTTTGATCTTCTCGCCCGCTTTACCAATCACCATCTTCTTCTGACCAGTACGTTCAACAAGAATCAAAGCATTGATATGGAAGCCATCGTTATCAGGGTTGTAATCGAAACGCTCGATTTCAACCGTTACTGAGTAAGGTAGCTCTTCGCCTGTGAATCGCATCAGTTTTTCACGGATGATTTCAGAGGCCATAAAGCGCTGTGAACGATCCGTTACGTACTCTTCAGGGAAGTGATGCGTCGCTTTAGGTAAAGAGTTACGAACGTGCTTACGCAGTACATCGATATTCTTACCTTGCTTCGCCGAGATTGGTACAACATCAAGGAAGTCCATCTTCTTAGACACTTCCATCATATGTTGCATCACGTCTGTACGGTCTTGAACGTTGTCTACTTTGTTAATACAAAGGACGACTGGGAAATCTGTTTTTCTCAGCTTGTTCAGTACCATTTCATCGTCGTCAGTCCAGTGAGTACCGTCAACAAGGAAGAATACTAGGTTCACATCGCTCAGTGAGCTGTTCGCCGCACGGTTCATCAAACGGTTGATTGCACGCTTTTCTTCGATGTGAAGTCCAGGAGTATCAACGTAGATCGCTTGGTAATCACCTTCAGTTTCTACGCCCATAATACGGTGACGTGTCGTCTGAGGTTTACGTGATGTGATCGAGATTTTCTGGCCCAAAATATGGTTCAGAAGCGTCGATTTACCTACGTTTGGTCGACCCACGATAGCGATGAAGCCACAGTGTTGGTTTTCCGGTAGGCCCGTTTTTTTGCTATCAGATGAAAAGAATGCATCGATATCGAAATCTTGATTGTTATCAGACATTGCTTAGTTGCTCTAATGCTGTTTCAGCAGCCGCTTGTTCTGCCTTGCGGCGGCTAGTGCCTTTACCGATAACAGGTTTATCCACACCTGCCACTTCACACTCAACCGTAAACTCTTGGTTGTGTGCTTCACCTTTAATATTAGTCACTGTGTAGACAGGTAGGGGATTTCTTCGACCTTGTAAAAACTCTTGTAAGCGAGTTTTCGGATCTTTTTGAGATACACCAGGCTGAATAGACTCTAGGCGAGATTGGTACCAGCTTAAAATAATACGGCGAACAACCTCGGTATCACTATCTAAATAGACAGCGCCGATGATCGCTTCAACCGCATCCGCTAGAATAGAATCACGACGGAAACCGCCACTCTTCAACTCACCTGGACCTAATTTTAAGTAATCTCCTAGTTCGAATTCACGACCTAGTTCTGCCAATGTATGACCACGTACTAATGTTGCGCGCATGCGGCTCATATCACCTTCGTTTACCTTAGGGAAACGGTGGTAAAGATCATCAGCGATAACAAAACTTAAAATTGAATCGCCCAGAAACTCAAGACGTTCGTTGTGTTTACCTGCGGCGCTACGGTGAGTCAGCGCCAGATGGATAAGATCGGCATCATTAAACTGATAGCCAATCTTTCTCTCTAGTTTATCAATTGGAGAATTCATGCTCTCTCGATGTGTTATGTGATCGATTAGTGAATCCCACCGATGCGATTAAAACGCACACCAGTAGGAATCCATGTTGGAAGTACACTGTCTGAACCGCGTTCGAATTCGAAGCTGATCCAAATAGCAACGGCCTTACCAACAAGGTTTGCTTCAGGGACAAAGCCCCAGTAACGGCTGTCAGCACTGTTGTCACGGTTATCACCCATAACAAAGTATTGGCCTTCTGGAACGATCCACTCGTTAACACCATTGCGAGGTTGATATGCTTGCACACGATCACGACGTAATGGGTTAACTAAAATTTGGTGCTCCACATCACCCAGCTGTTCATTCAGCTGAATCAGAGGCACACCATCTTGAATAAATTGGCTTTCTTCAACGTGACTTAACTTCACTGGTTTACAGCTACTGCCACCCTTCGCTTGAATGCAGACTTCTTTATTGCTGCTGTAGCGAATGGTATCACCCGGCATACCAACAACACGCTTAATGTAGTCGATATTCGGCTGAGGTGGGTATTTGAATACGATTGAATCACCACGTTCTGGTTTGCCCGTTTCGACCAGTTGAGTGCGCCATACCGGGTCTTTTAGACCGTATGCGTACTTCTCTACTAAGATGAAATCACCAACCAATAGTGTTGGCATCATCGAACCAGATGGGATTTGAAACGGTTCATAAATAAATGAACGCAAAACCAAAACAAATGCAATTACAGGGAAAATGGACACACTGTTCTCAACCCACCAAGGCTGAGCCGTAACTTTTGCGCTGGTTGCAGCGTCTAGGCCATTCGATTGTGCTTCAACGTCAGCCAGTTTTTGTTGGCGTTTCTTCGCCCACACAAACTTTTCCAACGCCCATACAATGCCGGTCACTAGAGTTACGATCACTAAAATAAGCGAAAATGTATTAGCCATTGATATCCCTTAAATTTCATTTCTTTAAAAATAACGAAAGTGAAAGAGTATAACCCTTTCACTCTGCTTAATATTTCTAATCTGTATCAATCATGCTGACTAAATGCTGGGGAGATTACGCAGGAAAAATCGTTTAGTTCGAGGCGCAAAGTGCAGTGACTAGTGGGCCTAATTGCAATCTTTGCAACAAAGAAATAAACGATTTTAACCAGTAATGTTCAGCAGATAGTTAGTGCGATTGATACCTAGTCTTTACCAACATGAAGAATCGCTAAGAATGCTTCTTGAGGCAGTTCAACGTTACCGATCTGCTTCATACGCTTCTTACCTTCTTTTTGTTTCTTAAGAAGTTTCTTCTTACGACTGATATCACCACCGTAACATTTTGCGATTACGTTCTTACGCAGTTGTTTCACTGTAGAACGAGCAATGATGTGGTTACCAATCGCTGCTTGAATCGCGATATCAAACATTTGACGAGGGATGAATTCTTTCATCTTCTCAACCAGTAGACGACCGCGAGACTGTGCAATGTCTTTGTGCGTAATGATTGCTAGTGCATCAACCGTTTCGCCATTAAGCAATACGTCTACACGAACCATGTTCGACATTTCAAAACGTTGGAAGTTGTAATCCAGTGACGCATAGCCACGAGATGTTGATTTCAAACGGTCGAAGAAATCTAGAACCACTTCAGCCATTGGCAAGTCGTACGTCACAGCAACTTGCTTACCGTGATAAACCATATCAACTTGAACACCACGTTTTTCTACACATAAGGTAATTACGTTACCTAGGTAGTCTGACGGTACAAGGATATTACAACGAGCGATAGGCTCACGAATCTCTTCTACATCATTAGTTGCAGGCAGTTTAGCCGGGCTATCAACGTAAAGAATGCTGCCATCCGTTTTTACAACTTCGTACACTACGGTTGGTGCCGTTGTGATTAGGTCTAGGTCGTATTCACGCTCTAAACGCTCTTGAATGATCTCCATGTGAAGCATTCCTAAGAAGCCACAACGGAAACCAAAGCCAAGTGCTGCTGAACTTTCTGGTTCGTAGAACAGTGATGCATCGTTCAGGCTTAATTTGCCTAGTGCGTCACGGAAGTTTTCGTAGTCATCAGACGATACTGGGAATAGACCTGCATATACCTGAGGCTTCACTTTTTGGAAACCAGGTAGACGTTCTGTGCTGCCGCCTTTTGCAAGCGTCAACGTATCACCAACAGGTGCGCCAAGGATGTCTTTAATACCACAAACAACCCAACCAACTTCGCCAGTATTTAGCTCTGTTGTGTCGATTTGCTTAGGTGTGAAGATACCTAGACGGTCAACACCCCAAACTTGGTCTGTCGACATTACTTTAATCTTGTCGTTCTTCTTCAGCTTACCGTTCTTGATACGAACCAAAGAAACAACGCCTAAGTAGTTATCGAACCAAGAGTCAATGATCAACGCTTGTAGTGGCGCGTCTGGATCACCTTCTGGTGGTGGGATAGCTGTTACGATGTTTTCAAGAACGTCATCAACACCGATACCGGTTTTTGCAGAACAACGAGTCGCTTCCATCGCATCGATACCAACGATCTCTTCGATTTCTTCAGCAACACGCTCAGGTTCAGCAGCAGGTAAGTCAATCTTGTTCAAGATTGGCACTACTTCCAGTTCCATTTCGATCGCGGTGTAACAGTTTGCTAGAGTTTGTGCTTCAACACCTTGACCAGCATCCACAACCAATAGCGCGCCTTCACAAGCGGCTAGAGAACGAGATACTTCGTAAGAGAAATCTACGTGTCCTGGAGTGTCGATAAAGTTAAGTTGGTAAGTTTCACCATCTTTCGCTTTGTAATCTAAAGTCACACTCTGCGCTTTAATTGTAATACCACGCTCGCGTTCTATATCCATAGAATCGAGGACTTGAGCTGCCATCTCACGTTCACTTAACCCTCCACAAACTTGGATTAAGCGGTCAGAAAGGGTCGACTTACCGTGGTCGATGTGGGCGATAATCGAAAAATTACGAATGTGCTTCATAGGCTTGGTGTGACTAAACTCTTTGAATAGGGATAATAAGAAAGCCGCGACGCGTCCAATCTACAGTCAGCATTGGTGGCGGCATTTCAATCAAGTTGGCAGATTCTACCCAATTTAAGGGCAAGAAGCATCATAAATTAGACGAGAGGCTCGCCTAGGATTCGAATCAAGACGACTTCTTGCTTGGATTTGTCTTCCATAGGTTTGGCTAACCGCTTCGCTAAAGCAATACCACCAGCAGTAAACAGCGCAGCACTTAAGATAACAATGCCCTCGCCCCCTTGGAGTAAGGGTTGCAATAAGAGTTGTCCAAAACCAGCACCAATCATCAACATGAAAAGTGGAATGAGGTAAACAATCGCCGCAGACTGCAGTAAGCTTTTTTCTGGAAAGCCAATTTCTACGATTTGTCCGGCTTTAACTAAACTTTTGGTTTTAAGCTGCCAAAACAAGGATTTATTGCCAACGGCCTTGGTAACAATACCCGTTCCGCAGCTTTTTTGAGATGAGCAGCTGCTGCAACTGGTTTGTTGTTCGCAGCTCAGTTGAACAAAGTATTGTTGACCGTTTTGTTCAACCGAGCTAACGGTTGCCAGCGCCGTCATCATTGCGCTGGTACCGGTTTATTGAACGTAACTGATTGGGCAATACGTTTGGCGGTTGCTGGCGGAATATCACCCACCACAGAGATCTCTTTGTCACCAATCACTAAGCTGTGTAACGTTCTGCGCCCTTGTCGTACCAACTGCCCCTTCAATGAATGTTCGTCTTTATCGGCGATATAAACTGAAA
Organism: Vibrio sp. SG41-7; assembly: GCF_014164465.1. Taxonomy (NCBI): domain Bacteria; kingdom Pseudomonadati; phylum Pseudomonadota; class Gammaproteobacteria; order Vibrionales; family Vibrionaceae; genus Vibrio; species Vibrio sp. SG41-7. The sequence goes on from NZ_JACJFF010000015.1 coordinate 30,007, forward strand.
AGCTAAACAACCCATCACTGAAAAGTTGGCTTTCAACCATTTTATCGGTCGCAGCCATTGGATAACGACTAAGCTCTTTTGACTTAAACCCTTCAGGTATCCAAGAGGCTTGCCAATTAGTTTCACTCACTAGGCCTTCCGGCAGTGATAATACTTTCGGCAGTTGAGCGCTATTCAAGCCCCCCATTGCCTCAGCAATCTTATCGTTCACCACGTAAGAGATAGTGCGGTACTGTTCAAGCACTTCGCCATCACGATCCAACAGATCGGCACGCAAAGGAAGGCTCGTTTTTTCATCTACCCAAACGACGTAAGAGTAACGAAGGCCATCTTTCGGCACCACGCGCAATACTTGCGTAGTACTTCCAGCTTCACGAGCACGACCAACTTTAACGAAATCGTAATAGTCGTTGAGCGCGTCAATATCTCGATTAATCATCGGAATAACAGGGGCAACCATACTGCCAGACTGAATGGTAAACGGTTCTGTGCCCGGTTCAATATAACTGACTTCATCACCACGTCGAATAACTTCACGGATAGGCCCGCTCAAGTAAACAAGGTGTGCAAGTTGTTGGTCGTCGTTAACCGCATGGCGATAAACAAGAGGTTCAATACTGCTCTTCTTGATCAAAATGTAGGAGAGTTCGTAATTTAGATGCTGACTGGCCTCGTTCATTTGATGTAACAACGCCTTTGCAGTGGGTTCCTCTGCAAAGGCTGTTGGAGACATCAAGCTGAACAGTGTCAGTGCACTGACCAGGATTTTCTTCATTCAATGTCCGATTCTAGATGTGCATCTTGCATTGGCGATGCATCACTGTTTAATCTTAGCTGCAGCTCATAATCTTCTAGCATTGCATGAACGCGTTTGCGCTGCTCTTGCAAGTTAGCTTCAGATGCTGGCTTCTCAACAGAGTCACGCGTTAAGCTTACTGGTTCCGCAGAACCCGCAAATGGAATCGTCTGGAGTACAGGCAACTGCTCTGGCGCAGCAGGGTCGCTGCCACCATATTGTTGAACACCTAGTACAACGACTAGTGAGACACACGCTGCCACGGCAACTTGTCCAAACTGTTGTAACCATGCCGGAAGCTGACGCTTCGCTTGTTGAGGTTTAGGCTGCTCTTCAATTGGAGCAACAGTTGGTTCAACATGCACTTGGTGCAGGTTCGGCATTGCACTATGTGCAGGCTCATTATCAAGCGCTGCCGCAACACTGTTAGCAATGTTCCACTCTGGAGTTTCTGGCGCATCCCCACGCATAACATCACCAATTAGATGGTAACTCTGCCAGGTATCCATGCTTTCTTGATCAGATTCGAGATCTACAATGAGAGCTTTATCGATCGTTTCACCATCCATGAGTGCCGAAAGCTTTTCTTTATCAGCCATTATTTTCACCATAATTATTACAAGTTCTAGCGTTGCAAAAGAGGCTTAATTTTCTTTTCCACCGCTTCACGAGCTCGGAAAATACGCGAACGTACGGTTCCTACAGGGCAATCCATTACTTCTGCAATCTCTTCGTAGCTCAAACCTTCGAGCTCACGCAACGTCATTGCAGTTTTTAAGTCTTCTGGTAGCGCTTCAATCGCTCCAAAAACAACTTGTTTCAATTCGTTTGACAGCGTTAAGTTCTCAGGGTTCGATATTTCTTTTAACGCGCTGCCTGTTTCGTAATATTCTGCATCTTCTGCATCTACATCTGTTGCTGGCGGCCTACGGCTCTGGGCAACGATATGATTTTTAGCGGTGTTCACGGCAATTCGGTACAACCATGTATAGAAGGCACTCTCGCCACGAAAGTTAGGTATCGCGCGGTAAGCTTTAATAAAAGCTTCTTGTGCTACATCAGGTACATCACCGGAATTATTCACGTATCGAGAGATAAGATTACAAACTTTATTTTGGTACTTAACCACTAGTAAGTTAAAAGCCTGCTTATCTCCACTCTGAACTCGCTCAATCAACACTTGATCGGTTAGCTGCTCGTTCATTCGAGCGGGTACTCCTATTGTTATAACCCTTACCTTCACAGATATGGGTACTAATTATGCGAAATGTAGTATTGACACCACCGTCTACAAGAGCACTATTGTGACTAAGCCAAATACCGAAAGTTCCAACTTTCTTAAAATTATTTGCCATTATTGTTTCACAATGTGATGTAATAAAAATAGCTATCCCTATCAATTTGGGGAAACTTGAGCAAAAGCAATGGTATTGAGCAATTAAATATTTCTAGATAGCTGTCTATACATTGATTTTGTGTAGCGTTTTAGGATGACTCTGGAGAGATTATAACAGTCTTAGCCAAACTCCTAAAACAAGACAACGTCAATTGAGAGTGGACAACTCGACTATAGCCCGGGATTTAATAAGTTTTATGAACGCAAACCGTGAACATCAGTGTGATGTATTAGTGGTAGGAAGTGGTGCGGCAGGCTTGTCATTAGCCTTACGTGTAGCAGAACATGCAAAAGTAATTGTATTAAGCAAAGGACCACGCAGCGAAGGATCGACGTATTACGCACAAGGTGGTATCGCCGCGGTGTTCGATGAGTCGGACAGTATTGAGTCTCATGTAGAAGATACTCAAATTGCTGGGGCTGGGTTATGCGAAGAAGATACAGTTCAATTCATTGCTGAAAATGCTAAAGAGTGTGTGCAATGGCTGATTGATGGTGGTGTTCCATTTGATAAAGATGAGAACAGCACGGAAGGCCAACCAAAATATCACCTCACTCGTGAGGGTGGCCACAGTCACCGCCGAATTCTGCACGCTGCCGATGCAACTGGCATGGCAATGCAAACCTCACTGCAAGATAACGTCAACAATCACCCAAACATCGAGATCTTTGAGCGCCACAATGCGCTAGATTTGATCACAGAAGATAAGGTTGGTGGTTCGAAAGACAAAGTTATCGGTGCCTACATTTGGAACCGTAACCAAGAACACGTTGAAACCGTGCGCGCTAAATTTGTTGTGTTAGCAACAGGCGGCGCTTCCAAGGTTTACCAATACACCTCTAATCCAGATGTCTCTTCAGGTGATGGTATTGCTATTGCTTGGCGTGCGGGTTGCCGTGTAGCCAACCTTGAGTTTAACCAGTTCCACCCGACTTGCTTGTTCCACCCAGAAGCGCGTAACTTCCTACTGACGGAAGCACTACGTGGTGAAGGTGCCTACCTGCGTCGTCCAGACGGTTCTCGCTTCATGAAGGACTTCGACGAGCGTGGTGAACTGGCTCCGCGTGATGTGGTTGCTCGTGCGATTGACTTCGAAATGAAGCGCCTAGGTGCTGACTGCATGTATGTTGATATCAGCCACAAGCCTGAAGAGTTCATCACAACGCATTTCCCAATGATCCATACTCGTTTGATGGATTTAGGGATTGATATGACCAAAGAGCCTATCCCGATCGTACCTGCTGCGCACTATACCTGCGGTGGTGTGATGGTGAATAAGCAAGGTCAAACCGACTTAACTAACTTATATGCGATTGGTGAAGTGAGTTACACCGGTTTACACGGTGCGAACCGCATGGCGTCAAACTCACTGCTTGAATGTGTTGTTTATGCTTGGGCAGCAGCAAAAGATATCGTTGAAAATATCGACCAATCTCAACTGTGCGCTGAACTGCCTGCATGGGACGAAAGCCAAGTCACCAACAGTGATGAAGAAGTGATCATTCAGCACAACTGGCACGAGCTAAGACTGTTCATGTGGGATTACATGGGTATTGTTCGAACGGATAAACGTCTAGAACGTGCAATGCGCCGTATTCAGATGCTGCAGCAAGAAACTCATGAGTACTACAGCTACTTTAAGGTTTCGAACAACCTATTAGAACTGCGTAACTTGCTACAAGTAGCTGAGCTAATGGTTCGCTGTGCGATGCAACGTAAAGAGAGCCGTGGCTTACACTACACGTTGGATTACCCAGAACTTGCAAAAGACAGTGGCCCAACGATTCTTACGCCAGAGAGAAACCAGTCGTAATCATTATTTGAAAGCGATTAGCTAATCAACTAAACGCAATCAAACGAAAAGGAGCCTAGTGCTCCTTTTTCTTTTATCTCGCGTTCTCATTTGCCTCGCGCGATCGTTGTAAGTTCGCCAGAAAGTGGCGATATTCACGCTCACGACAACTATCACGCCAAAGCATAACCGAATGCCCACATTCGAATTTTAGTTTGACGAAAAACTGTGCCCAGATCTTATCAACGGACTTAAGTGTGTAGGATTGGTCATTGAGTCGAATCTCGCCATCTTCTTTATAATCAAAGCATCCATGTGCTGTATTCAAGATTAGATGATTGGCTTTAAACAAACTGAACATTAAAGCTAAACAATAGAGGGCAACAACGAGCGGGATAGAAGAAAAGACGATGAAAAACAAAAGGCACCCAGAAACAGTGCCTTTTGCAAATAATGCGGAATATGAAGGTTTAAGCTGAAGCTTAACGAACCTTGCTGAGGTTATGCGCAACAATTTTATCAACCATTGAAGCATGGCCTAGATTTTCACTGCGCCCATGTCCCATAACCCAAGTAAACAAATCTGGGTCATCACACTCAAGTAGAGAAACAAACTCGCGCTGTTCCTGCTCTTGCAATGAATCAAAACACTCTTCAAAAAATGGCATGATGACTACATCAAGTTCTAACATGCCACGACGGCAACCCCATTTAATTCGTGCTTTCTGCTCTGCAGTGTACATTGGCTATCCTCACCTATAATTTTTCTTTCTCGGAGTGTAACAAGTCATACGCTCTGCAACTACTATGTGAGTCACAGTCCCTATCTAAGCTCACAAAAAAAACTAGGCTGACAAAGAAACAGAACCGGATTAACATAGAGCCAAATAAAATTCTTAGGAAAGATAAAATGGATTGGAAAAACACATTTCAGCCGCTCGCTCATACGCAAAATGAATCGCTTCCAGAACTGATGATCACACACGTGTCAGATTGGAGCGCAATCACCATGATAGGCGATGACAAAAAGTCGTACCTACAAGGTCAAGTAACGTGCGATGTCGTCACTCTTCCTAATGATGAATCTACATTAGGCGCGCATTGTGATGCGAAGGGAAAGGTTTGGAGTATCTTTCGTTTGTTCCACCACAATTGTGGCTACGCACTTATGCAGCCTAAATCGGCAATTGAAGTCGAGTTAGTTGAAATCAAGAAATACGCCGTGTTCTCTAAAATTGATATCGAGCAGACGTCTGACGTTGTTATCGGAATCATGGGCACTTCAGCGAACCAATACGTTGATTCGATTGCAGAGGGTCAAGGTAAAGTGCGCGTTATCTCTGGTGGCACCGCTGTTCAAGTCTCCGACAACCGTTGGGCTCTACTTGTGACAGAAGAAGCAGCCGAAGCCTTGGTATCAGGCAGCTCAGCTGAAAAAGTATCGGAAGCGCTTTGGCAGTATCATGAAATTCTTGATGCTCAGCCTAACCTATCAAAAGCAGAACAAAACCAACACATCCCTCAAGCTCTTAACCTACAAGCGATTGGCGGTATCAGCTTTTCAAAGGGCTGCTACACAGGTCAAGAAACGGTTGCTCGTGCCAAGTACCGTGGCATGAACAAGCGTGAGATGCGCATTGTTTCTGGAACAACTTCAGATGTGCTGTCTCTAGAGAATACGATTGAACTTGAACGTAGCGTGGGTGAGAACTGGCGTGGTGCAGGCCGACTATTAAACGTCTATCAATTTGCTAATAACCAAGCGATTGGTTTGATGGTACTGCCAAACAACCTTGATGACGATGTTCAGCTTCGACTAACCGCGCAGCCTGATCAAACATGGAATATCCTGCCACTGCCTTACAGCCTTAACGACGAGTAACCACGTGGAAACACTGATTACACAATGGCTGGATCAACAGCAGGTGAACTATCGCCTGCTGATGCAAAGTAAACCAACCACCAGCATCGAAGAAACAGCTCAAGAGCGAGGCATCAACGCCTCTCAAATGGTGAAGTGTATCCTGCTCAAGGATATGGGCAACCAATATGCGTTGGCCTGTACTGCTGGTGATCGCTCTGTCGACCCCAAGAAAGTACGCTCGGTACTGAATTGCCGTCGAATGACCTGTGTATCACTCGCTGATGTTGAAACGATCACAGGCTTTAAGGCTGGATGTGTTGGCCCTCTTGCTCTAAAGAGATACATGCCGATCATTTTTGATCCTTCAATTCAAAAAAACTCGACGGTTACTATTAGCTCGGGTGATCGAATGGCTGGTGTTGCGCTGGATCCCAATGATCTTATGGCCCTTTGCGCACCAATCGTTACTGACATCAGTCGATGATCTTTTCGATCGCGTCATCGTTCGCAAACTTCAGTACAACTTTTCATTGAATACATTTTTAGTGTGAAGTTCGTCATAAGAAGAACACGCCAATAATAAATAGTTACTCAAAATAAAAGCATAAGTAGTCACAAAGGAAAATTTACGTTATTGTGAATTTACTGACTAGCTTTTAAGCAAATCAGTACAAGTGAATCCACTGAGTAACATCAGTATCCACTTTTGTGTAATGCATCTGTGACTATTCGCCCGTTTTAGACGGGCTTTTTTTTGTCAAAAATTTACAATTTGATTACACAAACAAAAAAATCCCGCCTATTCTTATACTTGTAACATTATCACTGCTTAATACCGGACAGGAAAGTTCACAGCAGTTCACTACTCAGTATTATTTTGGGGAGGAGCTCACGTAAAAATAGATATTTACTGAAGAAAGTGCTTAGAACAGCACAAATATCTAATTCACGTCAACTCTACTGCATATTACTCCATGCTTATCACAATTATTATCTCGGAGTTTTTCTATAATATGCAGGCTAGGTAAATATAAGGATAATTAAAATGAGACTGTTTAAGCGCTATACACCGAGTATGATTGCTAAACATGTAAGTCGACTTTTCAAAGGACGAATCTACATTTACGGCGTAGGAAAATTTGAGTTTGATAACGGTAAACTCGTGCTGCCAGACCGAGCAGAAAGGCGTCACTTTCAAACGGTAAAAGAAATAAATAGTGAAATCATGAAACTGCGCTGCGCATACGCATGACCTGATTCTCTACAGAATTAAAAACAAAAAGGGTTGGCATAATGCCAACCCTTTTTTCGTGTTCAGATTGAGTCAATGGCAATCAGCTCCAGCTGCTGACCATCAACAACGCCTCACCCGTGCGCGACTATTAATTTGCGATTGTTGATTCACGATTATTGGTGCGTAACTGGACGCTTGGCTAGATCAGGAAGATTGCCTGACAAACCCAGTGCTCGCTTCATGATTTCATCTTTCGCACCCGGTAATTGACCCGCGAGCTTCATACCGATACCACGAATCAGCTTCTTGGCTGGGTTATCGCCTTCAAACAGATCTTTAAAGCCCTGCATTGACGCAATCATCTTCGCCGCCTCAGCTTTTCTCCAGCGTTCATAGCCACGAAGGTTACGTTTAGTACCAATGTCCTCGCCAGCAGCCCAAAGCGTTAACAGCTCTTGCGCTAAGCTTGCTGCGTCTAATAGGCCAAGGTTCACGCCTTGCCCTGCTAACGGATGAATCGTATGAGCAGCATCACCAACCAAAACGACACGCTCTACAGCAAAGTCACGTGCATAGCGCATACGTAATGGGAAGGCAAAACGCTCACCAACCACTTCACATAAACCAAGTTTTGAGTCGAACTCTGCCGTTAGCTGCTTATTAAAATCAGCATCCGACATGGATACAAGCTTCTCGGCACGATTAGGCTCCGTAGACCAAACTATCGAACTCATGTGGCTTGGCTGCATTGGTAGGAATGCCAATGGCCCTTGTGGTGTGAATATCTGACGAGCAACACTGTGGTGTTGCTCTGTGGTCTTGATATTCGCGACAATCGCGCTGTGTCCGTAATCCCAATGTGTTAATGGGATATCTTGTTGTTTGCGAACCCAAGAGTTTGCGCCGTCCGCTCCAACAACCAACTTAGCGGTCAGTGCTTGGCCATTATCTAGCGTTAGCCATGCTTCGCTTTCACCAATCGCCATCGTTTTGCACGTCGCGGGCATGTACAGGCTGACATTATCTTGCTTCTTCACCTGATCAAGCAGTGCGAGTTGAATCACACGGTTCTCAACAATATGACCGAGATTCGGCTGAGCCAAACGTGTCGAGTCAAACTCAATACGAGCAAAGCTATCTTGTTCCCACACCTCCATCGCTTGGTAAGGTGCAGCACGTCTTTGTTCAATGCCTTGCCATGCGCCTAGGTTACGAAGAATCACTTCACTAGAGCGGCTCAATGCCGACACACGCACATCAGGCAATTCGCTAAGCCCTTCACTGGGTGCCCTGCCTTCAATGACGGCAATTCTTAGGTCACTGTCTTTCAACGCAGCAGCAAGCGCTAGGCCAACCATGCCTCCACCAACAATCGCGATATCAACACTTTGCATCATTATTTTTCTACCTTATCTTTCTACTAGGCCAAGCGTATGACGCAAAAGTGGACCTTTAAGTGGTGGAAGGTTATCAATTACGGCTAACCCAAGATTACGCCCAATGCGAGCGGTCAAAAAATCGTTTGAGAATAAATGGACTAGGCTTGATGTCAGCGTAATCGTCGTGTCTCTATCTTGTTCTCTACGCTTTCTAAAGTTAACAAGACCAGTGTAACGCCCAACATCATCGAGTTGGGTACACAACTCTTCCGCCAAGGAAGCCACATCACGGATGCCAAGATTAAAACCTTGTCCTGCAATTGGGTGAAGCGTTTGAGCGGCATTACCAATAATCGCAAATCGATGAGAGATATTTTGCTGACGATGACGAAGAATCAGTGGGTAACTGGCACGCTTGCCTACCTTCTCGAGTCGGCCAAGTCGCCAACCAAAGTCATTCTGCAACTGCTCAAGAAATTCGTTGTCGTTTAGGGTCATCACTTTTTGCGCTTGCTCCGGTGACAAACACCAAACTAGCGACAAACGGTTGTCACTCATCGGTAATAAAGCGACTGGCCCATGATGAGTAAAACGCTCAAATGCTCGACCTTGATGAGGTTCGCTCGCCACGATATTGGCAATCACAGCAACTTGTTCAAAGTCATGCTCACTCAATGAGATATTGAGTTGTTGGCAACAGGTTGAGATAGCGCCATCGGCAGCAACCAATAACTTAGTTGTTACTGTTTGCCCATTTGTCAGTTCAATCGTCGTTTGCAACTCTTTACGTTCGACTTTACTAACAGACTCAGGGCAAAGCATCGTAATTGCAGCTTCGGACTCAAGCTTCTGCTGATAGATTCGACCCACATCCGCCAACTCCACCACGTAGCCAAGCGCATCAACAGCAAGCTCTTCACTGTAAATGTCCGTCATCCCGGCATGCCCTCTATCCGATACATGAATATCTTTAATCGGGGTTGCTACCGGTGCGATAGATTGCCACAAATGCAAAGAATCAAGGATCTGTACCGTGCCATAAGACAAAGCGATCGAACGAGAATCAAAACCAGGGTGAGCTTGATGATCAACCTGATAAGGCTCTACTACCGCGATCGACAGTGAACCTTGACTAAGGTGATTCAGAGCAAGAGCTAAGGTCGCCCCTGCCATTGCGCCACCAGCAATTACAACATCATACTGAGCCATTATAACCTCAAACCGACAAGCGGATTAATGAATGGTTGGAGCCGCATCTTCAGATGGGCGAGCACCGAATTCAGCATGAATCGTTAGTGCACACGCTTTTACGTGTTCAATAACGTGCTCTAGAAGCTGTGCTTGCTCTTCCATATCATCGTCTTCGTCAATGCCTAGCTTGGCCATCTCTTCAAGATCAGCCAAAGCTTCTTTGGTACCGTCAGACGCTTTATTCAATTGAGCGCCAACCAAGCCTAAACCAGAAATAAAGTGGTTAATCCAATCAGACACACCGTCCGCAAGATCAAACAGGCTTGCGCTTGCGTCTTCGTCCGGCAACAACATAGACAGCTCCATGCCTGAACCTGTGATTTCGCTGGTCGTTACTTTTAATGTCGCTTCCGCTAGCGTTAATGCGCGATCTGGCCAGCCCATACCTTCATTGGTGTAATCAAAGATCAGTGGTTGCCAGCTTTTATCTGCCAGGTTTAAGCCTCCGCTCAACATACCTGTTAATAAACCATGCATCTCAGCAGGGTTTACGGCTAGGCTTGCCGATTGAAGTTCAGTCGCAACCGTTAGGTAGTCAGGTAAAGTAGTTTCGCTCATCAGATAGCTCGCTCAGTTATTCTTTATATCGATAGTATAATCGTACCACTTCACCCCAATTCTGATAAGCATCGATCCTGAGCAATTGAAGGATGACTGACTACCAATTGTTCAATTTTCTGAATTACTGTGTGCTCAAGCTCTCATTTACAAACAGTCACTCTGAAAAGCTTGAATCTTAATAGCGGTTTACCTATAGTTTCTCCCTCAGAGGAGATTGCTTCCTCATCGGTACTTGCACTTTTTCTTTGTAAAAATATGATAAAGGGCAACAGCCTTAAATAGTGCGTTAAAGAGTTCATCCATCATGAGTAATCAAGCGGTAGACGTTGAAATATTAGGAAAACTGACTCGAGTGAATTGTCCCCCAGGGCAAGAAGAGTCATTGATTGCAGCGGCGGCCGATCTTGATAATCGATTGAAAGAGATGGCTGAACGTACTAAGGTAACCAATGAAGTGAAGCTGCTAACGATCGCAGCTCTGAACATTTGCTATGAATTACAAACCAAGAAGTTTGAAGCAAATGATGAACAAAACGCACTGACCGAGCGAATGGAACAGCTCACGACATCACTTTCAGATGTCCTCAGTAAAGTTAAGCACGGACAGCAATAGCGTACACAAAATTTACCCTGGAGTGTTTGTCAGAGGATTCACGTCCCCGAGCCGATAAGCAATCCCTAAGGGTTAGTACTTGAGTGCTATTGAGCATGCTCGGTCCGCCGAGAAGCCTACGGTAATCATTGCTGATCCGCCTTGAACTCGCTGGTTCAAGGGCCATCTATTCTCAACGGCACTTTGGGGTATCCCTTCTTATGAAGACGCTCACACGCAGCGAATTTCGCAAACAGATCCGTATCAAACGCAATGCCTTATCTGGCGACCAACAAACTCAATCCGGTATAGACTTAGTTAAGCAGTGTTCTCAGCTTGATGAGATTCAGTCTGCTCAACATATTGTCCTCTATATTTCTATTGATGGCGAACTCGATACCCAGCCTTTAATTGAATGGTTATGGGCGCAGGGTAAGCAAACTTATTTACCAGTATTACACCCCTTCTCTGCCGGACATCTGCTGTTTCTACATTACTCTCCAACCACACCCACTGTTTTGAATAAGTACGGCATTGTTGAACCTCAGCTCAATCAATTGCTCGTCAAACCATGCCAACAACTCGATCTTATTCTCACACCATTGGTGGGCTTTGACTCTCAAGGGCATCGCTTAGGCATGGGCGGCGGATATTACGATCGTACCTTGGCTCGATGGTTTGAGACTGGTGAAGGCGCAACGCCAATTGGTTTGGCTCATGATTGCCAGCATGTCGATACACTGCCAATTGAAGAATGGGACATTCCGTTACCTAAAATCGTGACTCCGAGTAAGACTTGGCAATGGGAAAACAGCCATTAAAGCGCTATAATCGCGCCGCAAACGTTAACCTCGATATCCAAACGTTAACCCAATACCCAAACGTTAATTTCAATACGCGAACGATTAATTCAAAGCGCAAGACCTTATTCAGGAGAATGGCATGACTCAAGATGAAATGAAAAAAGCAGCTGGCTGGGCAGCACTTCAATATGTTGAAGAAGGCAGCATTGTAGGTGTAGGTACTGGCTCTACAGTAAATCACTTCATCGACGCACTAGGCACAATGAAAGAAAAAATCAAAGGTGCGGTTTCAAGCTCTGTAGCCTCTACTGAAAAACTAGAAGCGCTAGAAATCAAAGTATTTGAGTGTAATGACGTATTCAAGTTAGACATCTATGTTGATGGCGCAGATGAGATCAACGGTTCACGCGACATGATCAAAGGCGGCGGTGCAGCTTTGACTCGTGAAAAAATCGTAGCGGCTATCTCTGATAAGTTTATTTGCATTGTTGACGGTACTAAAGCCGTTGATGTGTTGGGTAAATTCCCACTGCCTGTTGAAGTTATCCCAATGGCACGTTCATATGTTGCACGTGAACTAGTAAAGCTTGGTGGTGACCCAGTTTACCGCGAAGGTTGCACAACCGATAATGGCAACATGATCCTAGATGTATACGGCATGGCGATCGAAAACCCGAAACAATTAGAAGATATCATCAACGGTATCGCTGGTGTGGTTACGGTTGGTCTATTTGCTCACCGTGGTGCTGATGTGGTTATCACAGGCACACCTGAAGGTGCAAAAATTGAAGAATAAATAATAGAAGATTGAGTTTTTCTGTTACTTCATTACATACGGTGCCCAAGGGCGCCGTTTTTTTTGCTTTTCGGCTGTAAAATTATGTCTTATTCCGTAATTTTCTTACCCAAAACATTTTTTTTTTGTTACTTTATTGTTCAGAAGACGCACAGGGAAAACGTTTGTCTCCTGACAAAATGGTGAATAAGTTCCTCTTTTAGCCGTTTTGTAGCACGTGCGCCGCATTTGCCCAACCTTTCCATTTTAAGGACGAGAACAATGGCCAAAGTTTCACTGGAAAAAGAAAAAATTAAAATTCTACTTCTAGAGGGTCTTCACCCTTCTTCTGTAGAAGTACTGCAAGCCGCTGGTTACACAAACATTGAGTACCATAAAGGCTCACTACCTGAAGATGAACTTCTTGAAGCAGTGAAAGATGCTCATTTCATTGGTATCCGTTCTCGCACCAACATCTCCCAAGAAGTTATTGATGCAGCTGAAAAGCTAGTTGCAGTCGGTTGTTTCTGTATTGGTACTAACCAAGTTAACCTTCAAGCGGCAGCAAAACGCGGTATCCCTGTTTTCAATGCACCGTTCTCAAATACTCGAAGCGTTGCTGAGTTGGTTCTTGGTCAAGTTCTATTGCTACTACGCGGTATCCCAGAGAAGAATGCTCTTGCTCACCGTGGTATCTGGAAAAAGAGTGCTGACAACTCTTACGAGGCTCGTGGTAAGCGTTTAGGTATTATTGGCTACGGTCACATTGGTACTCAGCTAGGTATTATTGCTGAAAACCTTGGTATGCGTGTTTACTTTTACGATATCGAAAACAAGCTGTCTTTGGGTAACGCAACTCAAGTTCATACTATGACTGACTTGCTGAACAAGTGTGACGTGATCTCTTTGCACGTACCTGAAACCAATGAAACGAAGAACATGATGGGTAAAGAAGAGTTCGAGCGCATGAAGCCTGGTTCTATCTTTATCAATGCAGCACGTGGCACGGTAGTAGATATCCCAGCTCTGTGCGGCGCCCTAGATTCAGGTCACCTTTCAGGTGCAGCAATCGATGTATTCCCAACGGAACCAAAAACCAATGCTGACCCATTTGAGTCACCATTGATGCAGTTCGATAACGTGATCCTAACGCCTCACGTGGGTGGTTCAACTCAAGAAGCACAAGAGAACATCGGTGTTGAAGTAGCAGGTAAGCTTGCAAAATACTCTGATAATGGCTCAACGCTATCAAGTGTTAACTTCCCTGAAGTATCATTACCACTGCATACAGGTGCTTCTCGCCTGCTGCACATTCACGAAAACCGTCCGGGTATCCTAACTCAAATTAACACCATCTTCGCAGAGGAAGGGATTAACATCGCAGGTCAGTACTTACAAACTGCAGCAGATATGGGTTATGTGGTTATCGACGTGGAAGCGAATCGTTCAGAAGAAGCTCTGCTTAAACTGAAAGAGATCGAAGGCACAATTCGTGCTCGTCTACTTCACTAATCATCGAATTAGATCATAAGTAAAAATAGAAAAGGCTCTCGTAATGAGAGCCTTTTTAGTATTTGGCCTACTGTAGGTAAATAGATCATGATGATCTAATCCCTCCCTGAGGTATGTTCACTACTCTTCTAGTTGGTAGATCACATTCACTCGATCACGAATGGTGATCGTCGAATCTTCATAAGAATTCGACTCGGTTCTCGCATCCATCGCCATTGAACGCATCAATACAGGCTGAGAAGATTGTGCGTTGTAATCTACGCGCCATACATCACCTAACTCGCGCTCAAAACCACTCGCCAATGATTTAGCTTTTGATGTCGCATCTTTAATGGCCTCCAAGCGCGCTTGCTCCTGATACTTAGCTTGGTCACGAACCTGAAGTTGGATATTATCGATCTGGTTAATACCCTGCCCAATGGCAATATCCATGTAGTCATTTAAGTTGGCTAGCTCATTCACTTGAACGGTCACATTACGTGACGCACGGTAACCAACCAGTTCAGGTTTACCATTTTTCGGGTAATGATATTGAGGAGATAAATACAGGTTAGAGCTGTGTACATTCGCCTCATCAACACCCGCTTGATGTAGCTTATTTAGAAAGCCAGTCACCACTTTATCAACTGTGTTTTTAGCCTGCTCAGCAGTCATCGTCGATTCCACGACTCTAACTGAAAATGTCGCCATGTCTGGTGTCGCGATCACTTCACCATAGCCTGTCGTTGAAATATGCGGAAAAGATGGCGAGTCAGCCAATGATGGAAAACTCACAGCACTCAATGCTGCAGTAAGAGTAAGAGACGTTGCTAACATCTTTGGTACAAACTTCATTAGGTAGACCTATGCTGAACAAATGTTCTTTTATCATAGAGCAATTTGTCACATAACCAATCCCGCGACAGGACTTCTAACACAACTTTGACGCTGCAAAAACCAACAGCTTACTGAGGTAAGTGGTTGTGGGCATAATTTAATATCGCTTGAGAGATCTCTTTTAATACCCCGCTCTCTAATTGCCAATGGTGCCAATAGATTCGGTAAGACAACAAAAAGCCGGGCGTAATATCAATCAAAGCACCAGACTCTAGCTCCTCGATAATCTGCAATCGAGGAATCAAGCAGTAAGCAACGCCCGACAATGCCAAGCGTACAAATGCTTCTGAACTGCCGACAGTATGATTGATCACACTATCTCTCGGGACGTTAAAATGATCATGCAAAAACTTCTTATGCAGATCATCGTATTGGTCGTACGAAACCGCTGGGGCTTTGGTTAGTGTTGAATAGTTCACTCCATCAGAGAAGTAACGTTGATGGAAGCTAGGGTTCGCCACACACACATAATCCATTCTTCCAAGATAGTCCGCACTGCAACCCAGAATAGGTTGAGGTTCGAGGCTGATTGCCCCAGCAACCTCACCACTTTTAATCTTCTCAATGGTTCTTGATTCACCATGAATCGCGAGGTTCAACTCAACTTGACGTGAATTCATCACATCAGATAACGCAGGAAGTAACCATGTCGCCAAGCTATCAGCATTGGTCGCAATAGACAGAGAAAGAGGCTGAGTTCCCTCTTCGTTCATCAACTCTGGGACAAGCTCGTGCTCTAACAAGCGAACACGACGATACAAACCCAACAGTTTTTTTCCTGCTGGTGTTGGCCTTGGTGGGCTTTCTCTCACAAGCGCGGGTTGAGCTAACCATTTTTCCAGTTGTTTGATGCGTTGAGACACCGCAGACTGGGAAATATATAACTGCTCGGCTGCCCTTTCAAAACTGCGTTGTTTCACCACAGCATCCAGTGCTTCTATCCATTTATAATCCAATCCACGCATCAACTTGCTTCCTTTTTGACCTGATTACCGCTCACATTAGCAACTCTAATAATAGATTAAAATCATTAATTATACTTATTTAAAGGGTCAGAGTATCTTCGCCATATAGCACGTAAATATCGTTAAATAAGTGGAGGTTAAAATGAATTTTTGGGTTTTATTACAAGGTTTTGGTCTAGGGGCGAGCATGATCATCCCTATTGGCGCTCAGAATGCGTACGTCTTAAATCAAGGGATTAAACGCAATCACCACCTAACCACAGCGACGATTTGTAGCCTACTCGATACCTTGTTCATCTCATTGGGTATCTTTGGTGGCGGAGCGATCCTGTCGCAAAATGAATTACTGCTCACCTCAGTGACACTGGGTGGTATCGCATTCCTAACCGTTTATGGTTTATTGTCACTGCGCAGTGCGTTCAGAACGCGCACCAGTGATGAATCAAAGAGAGAGATATTGGCTCGTGGCAAGCGCACCGTTGTTTTAGGTGCATTGGCAGTAACCGTATTAAACCCACATCTTTATTTAGATACTGTAGTGATTCTTGGATCCATAGGCGGGCAGTTTGAAGGCAACGATAGAATAGCTTTTGCTATGGGGACTATCTTAGCTTCATTCGTGTGGTTTTACTCTTTGTCATTAGGCGCTGCAAAGCTAGGCCCAACGTTATCGAAACCCAAAGTAAAGAAAGGCATCGATATCGCGGTAGCAACCATGATGTTCGCTATTGCACTTGTACTCGCCAATGGACTCATTGAGCAGTACGGCTAAATCCGTTCATATTGCGCCCCCCACAAACTTAACTCATCAAAAAAAGGCGGATAACCTAAGTTATCCGCCTTTCCTTATAAAAGCTTATAGCTAGAAAAACTAACTAGGAATTAAGCTTCTACTTTATTCATGTGTACATCCATTTGCGGAAATGGGATTTCGATACCTTCATTATCCAAGCCTTCTTTGATTGCTTGCATCAGGTCGAAGTAAACATTCCAGTACTCTGCAGTGCTAACCCATGGACGAACGACAAAGTTAACTGAAGAATCCGCTAGTGTGTGAACACCAACTTGAACGCCAGGCTCTTTCAGTACACGCTCATCAGATTCACAGATCTTAGTCAGTAGCGCTTTTGTCTTTTGAAGATCGGCGTTGTAAGAAACACCAATCATTAGATCAATACGGCGCGTATCATGACGAGAGTAGTTAGTAATTGGGCTACCGATAACACTACCGTTAGGTACTACAACCATTTTGTTATCTGGTGTTGTTAGAACGGTTTGGAAGATCTGAATTGAATCAACTGAACCTGCTACACCACCAATCTCCACGTAGTCACCAGACTTGAATGGACGGAATGCAACGATAAGTACACCAGCTGCAAAGTTAGATAGTGAGCCTTGTAGAGCCAGACCAACAGCCAAACCAGCCGCACCAATAACAGCGACTACAGATGCAGTTTGAACGCCTAAACGACCAAGTGCAGCAATTAAAACAATAACAAATAACAAGTAACGAACTAAACCATGGACGAATTCCACAACTGCTCGGTCCATTTTCTTCTTCTGAAGAACCTTAGACACACTATTCGCTACTGCTTTAACAATAAGATTACCAATAAATAGAATTATCAGTGCTGAGATAATGTTTACACCGTATTGAATAAACAGATCTGAGTTATTTGTTAACCACTGCTCTGCGTGAGACAAACCATCCACAATTGGAGTCTCAAGCGCTGTCGAACTATCAGCCATAATGTGCATCCTCTATATAATATGCTATGAGCTAAACTGTCTTAAGCCAAAATCACTTAACAATAAGAAACAGTTCAAAGCCTGTTAAGTCATTGTGTTAAAAGTAAATTAAAGCTAAGTCCTTTTTATAAACTGAACCAAGTCCAATTTTTCGGCACGATATCCTATCTTTGACAGATTGCAAAGTCATATTTATGTAAGCTTTTGAATTAATAAAACTTACTAATAAACACAAATACCGATAACTAAAAGACTACGAAATTTATTCACCGCACGCTAGGTTTTT
Organism: Vibrio sp. SG41-7; assembly: GCF_014164465.1. Classification (NCBI taxonomy): domain Bacteria; kingdom Pseudomonadati; phylum Pseudomonadota; class Gammaproteobacteria; order Vibrionales; family Vibrionaceae; genus Vibrio; species Vibrio sp. SG41-7. The sequence goes on from NZ_JACJFF010000015.1 coordinate 47,839, forward strand.
CACATATTTAGTACAAGTTTTTATCAGACATAAAAAAGCCCGCTCAATGAGCGGGCTTTTAAAACTTAAAGAGTACTTAATTCAAAGAATTATAGTACGTCTACAGCGTTAAGGTCAGCGAATGCTTTCTCAAGACGAGTAACCATTGAAGACTGACCAGCACGTAGCCATACGCGTGGATCGTAGAACTTCTTGTTTGGAGCAGCTTCGCCAGTTGGGTTACCGATTTGACCTTGTAGGAAATCACGGTTCTCAGCTTCGTAAGTACGAACGCCATCCCATGAAGCCCACTGAGTATCAGTATCGATGTTCATTTTGATAACGCCGTAACCGATAGACTCTTGGATTTCTGCTTCAGAAGAACCAGAACCACCGTGGAATACGAAGTTAAGAGCGTCAGCTGCAATGCCAAACTTCTCAGCACAGTATGCTTGAGAGTCACGCAGGATAGTTGGAGTAAGTACAACGTTACCAGCTTGGTAAACACCGTGTACGTTACCGAAAGAAGCTGCGATAGTGAAACGTGGGCTAACCGCGTTTAGTTTCTCGTATGCGTATGCAACATCTTCAGGAGAAGTGTAAAGCTCAGATGCGTCCATATCAGAGTTATCAACGCCGTCTTCTTCACCACCAGTACAACCAAGTTCAATCTCGATTGTCATGTTTAGTTTAGCCATGCGAGCTAAGTAAGCTGCACATGTTTCGATGTTCTCTTCTAGAGACTCTTCAGAAAGGTCTAGCATGTGAGAAGAGAATAGTGGCTTACCAGTTTGTGCGAAGAACTCTTCACCAGCGTCTAGTAGACCGTCGATCCATGGAAGAAGTTTCTTAGCAGCGTGGTCAGTATGAAGAATAACTGGAACACCGTAAGATTCTGCTACTGCGTGAACGTATTTTGCACCAGCTACAGCGCCAAGAATTTGTGCGCCTTGACCTTCAAGTTTAACGCCTTTACCAGCGAAGAAACCTGCACCACCGTTAGAGAACTGAACAACAACTGGCGCTTTTGCTTTAGCAGCAGCTTCAAGAACAGCGTTGATAGTATCAGTGTTGATTACGTTTACAGCAGGAAGAGCAAATTTGTTTGCTTTTGCTACTTCAAATACTTTCTGTACGTCATCGCCAGAAATTACACCAGGTTTTACAAAATCGAAGATCTTAGACATGGAAATAGTCCTATTTATTCTATCGTTTTAAGATTAAAAAACTTAAGTTTAAAAATTTGCAATCGTTTGCTCACAACTTATGCCATTCTAGCAAAAAAGTGTGATATGCAGCAAACGTTAAAAGGCGAGATTCACATCTCGCCTTTCTAAATCAATTACGCTTTAGCACGCTCTTCAAGCATGGCTACTGCAGGAAGTACTTTACCTTCAACAAACTCAAGGAAAGCGCCGCCGCCAGTAGAGATGTAAGAAACATCTGCTTTGATACCGAACTTGTCGATAGCCGCTAGTGTGTCACCACCGCCTGCTACTGAGAAACCTTCAGAGTCAGCGATTGCTTTAGAAATACCCGCAGTACCCGCTTCGAAGTTTTTGAACTCGAATACGCCTACAGGGCCGTTCCAAAGAATCGTTTTTGCGTTGCCGATGATTTCAGCTAGAGCTGCAGTTGAATCTGGGCCAAGGTCGAAGATCATGTCGTCGTCTTGAACTTCAGAAACGTGCTTAATTTCAGCTTCTGCGTTTTCGTCGAATGCTTTAGCACATGCAACGTCAGTCGCTACTGGGATAGCACACTCTTTCATTAGCTTCTTAGCAGTTTCAACTAGGTCAGCTTCGTATAGAGACTTACCTACGTTGTGGCCTTCAGCAGCAATGAACGTGTTCGCGATACCACCACCAACAACAAGTTGGTCAGCGATTTTAGAAAGAGATTCTAGAACGGTTAGTTTAGTAGAAACTTTAGAACCACCAACGATAGCCACTAGTGGGCGAGCTGGGTTGTCCATTGCTTTACCAAGAGCTTCAAGCTCAGCAGCTAGAAGAGGACCAGCACATGCTACAGGAGCGTAAGTACCAACGCCGTGTGTAGAAGCTTGAGCACGGTGAGCTGTACCGAATGCGTCCATCACGAAGATGTCACATAGTGCAGCGTACTGCTTAGAAAGTGCTTCTTCGTTCTTCTTCTCGCCTTTGTTAAAGCGAACGTTTTCAAGAACAGTTAGTTCACCAGCGTTTAGCTCAAGACCATTTACGTAATCTTTCGCTAGTTTAACGTCGCAGTCTAGTGCGTCGTTTAGGTAGTTAACTACAGGAGCTAGAGAGAACTCTTCGTTGTATTCGCCTTCAGTAGGACGACCAAGGTGAGAAGTAACCATAACTTTTGCGCCAGCTTCTAGGCAAAGTTTGATAGTTGGTAGAGATGCAAGGATACGTGCATCTGAAGTTACTTTACCGTCTTTTACTGGTACGTTTAGGTCAGCACGGATGAATACGCGTTTACCTGCAAGTTCCAGGTCAGTCATCTTGATCACAGACATGATTTGTCCTCTCAAATTTAAATAAAAATAAAGTTTTGGAAACTCAGCAACCCTGCTAAGCCTATAAATTATTCAACTGGTAATTCTTTAACTACTCATAATATGTGGACACTTAGTATTTATTTCAAGCTAAAAAATAAATAATCCACACATTTGCTTCTAGGTCTTACTTCTTGCCTTCAGAAGCTTGCATCGCAAGAACCGTATCCAGCATCCGGTTCGCAAAGCCCCATTCATTGTCACACCACACAAGCATTTTTACTAAGTGGCCGTTGCTCACTCGAGTTTGTGAACCATCAACAATTGCGCTATGGGGATCGTGATTAAAGTCGATGGAAACGAGCGGCGCTTCAGTATAGTCAACTATATTGTGTAATGTACACTGGGATGCATTAACAATGGTTTGATTTACGTCATTAACTTTCACATTTGCATTAATTGTGACACTTAAATCCATCGCAGTGACGTTTACCGTCGGCACACGCACAGATATAGCTTCAAATTTGTTAGAAAATTTCGGGAAGATTCTTTCAATACCTTTATGCAGTTTGGTATCGACAGGAATGATAGATTGGCTTGCAGCTCGAGTACGACGCAAATCGCTATGGTATGCATCAATAACTTGCTGATCATTCATTGAAGAGTGAATGGTCGTGATAGTACCAGACTCAATACCAAAGGCATCATCAAGCACCTTAATGATAGGGACAATACAGTTGGTGGTACATGAACCATTGGAAACGATTCGATGATCGGCTTCGATAGTCTCGTGATTCACACCATAGATAATGGTGTTATCAAGGTCATTAGCACCAGGATGCGAGAACAGCACCTTTTTCGCTCCAGCAGCGATGTGTGCTAAGCCGTCATCTCGGCAACCGTAAACACCGGTACAATCGAGAACAATATCGACTTCAAGGTCACGCCAAGGCAGCAGTTCAATATCAGCCAAGTGTAAGATACGAATGGTATCAAACTCTCCTTTATCTTCAGCACCAATGCCATGATGAACATAGATGTGCTCTTGATCGTTAGAGATTTTCTTGCCGAAGCGGCCGTGACTGGTGTCGTACTGCAATAGGTGAGCCATAGCGTCAGGCTGAGCAAGCTCATTGACCGCTACTACTTTGATTTGTTGGCTTTTGCCACTTTCATAGACAGCGCGCAATACATTGCGCCCTATTCGTCCAAATCCATTTATCGCGACTTTTAGCATAGTTCCGTACATCTAACCAAAATTTCGTGCAACAGATGATAACTGAATCCTACCTAAAAGGCATTACTTGAATAACTCAGCTTACTTATGACAGATTGATCTGTTGCTTGTAAGCCTTAGTCTAAGTGATAACAAACCCCAGATACAAAAAAACCGAGCTTAAAGCTCGGTTTTTTTAATTCATTTCATTGTTCGCACAAGGCTAATAATCAATGATTAAGCAAGAAGTTCTTTCGCTGTATTTACTACGTTTTCAGTAGTGAAACCGAACATCTTGAATAGCTCGCCTGCTGGTGCAGATTCGCCGAACGTTGTCATACCGATGATCTTGCCACCGAAACCAACGTACTTGTACCAGAAGTCAGCGATGCCAGCTTCTACAGCAATACGTACTGTTACGTCAGCTGGAAGTACAGACTCACGGTATTCAGCGTCTTGCTTATCAAACGCGTCAGTTGCAGGCATAGATACTACGCGTACCGCTTTACCTTCAGCGGTTAGTTCAGCAGCAGCGCTAACCGCTAGCTCAACTTCAGAACCCGTTGCAATGATGATTAGTTCTGGCTTGCCAGCACAATCTTTCAGGATGTAGCCACCCTTCGCGATGTTTGCTACTTGTTCAGCGTCACGATCTTGTTGTGCAAGGTTTTGACGAGAGAAGATAAGTGCAGAAGGACCATCTTTACGCTCGATTGCCAGTTTCCAAGCAACAGCAGACTCAACTTGATCACATGGACGCCATGTGCTCATGTTTGGAGTCAGACGTAGAGATGCGATCTGCTCAACCGGTTGGTGAGTAGGACCATCTTCGCCTAGGCCGATCGAATCGTGCGTGTAAACTTGGATGTTCTGAATTTTCATCAGAGCCGCCATACGCATTGCGTTACGAGCGTATTCCATGAACATTAGGAACGTTGCGCCGTATGGTACGAAACCACCGTGCAGAGCGATACCGTTCATAATAGCCGTCATACCGAATTCACGTACACCGTAGTGGATGTAGTTACCAGAGAAGTCATTTGCTTCAAGAGACTTAGAGCCAGACCACATAGTCAGGTTTGAAGGCGCAAGGTCAGCAGAGCCGCCCATGAATTCAGGTAGCATAGCACCGAACGCTTCTAGAGCATTTTGAGACGCTTTACGTGAAGCGATGTTAGCTGGGTTAGCTTGAAGGTCAGCAATGATTGCGTTTGCTTTCTCTTCCCACTCAGCTGGTAGTTCGCCGTTTGTACGACGTTTGAATTCTGCTGCTAGCTCTGGGTGAGCCGCTGCGTATGCGTCAAATTTAGCATTCCACGCTGCTTCTTTCGCTGCGCCCGCTTCTTTCGCATTCCACTCAGCTGCGATATCAACTGGAATCTCGAAAGGACCGTGTTCCCAACCAAGTGCCGCTTTAGTTGCTGTGATTTCATCAGCGCCTAGTGGAGCACCGTGACAGTCGTGCGTACCCGCTTTGTTTGGAGAACCAAAACCGATGATAGTTTTAGTACAGATAAGTGTTGGACGAGGATCCGCTTTAGCCGCTTCAATAGCCGCGTTGATAGCGTCAGCATCGTGACCATCAACGGCTGGGATTACGTGCCAGCCGTAAGCTTCAAAACGCTTAGGTGTATCGTCAGAGAACCAACCTTCAACTTCGCCATCGATAGAAATACCGTTGTCATCCCAGAAAGCAACCAACTTACCAAGACCTAACGTACCTGCTAGAGAACATGCTTCGTGAGAAATACCTTCCATCAGACAACCATCACCCATGAATGCATAAGTGAAGTGATCGACGATGTCGTGGCCTTCTTTGTTGAACTGTGCAGCCAATGATTTTTCAGCCATCGCCATACCAACAGCGTTAGTGATGCCTTGACCTAGAGGACCAGTCGTTGTTTCGATACCAGGAGCGTAACCGTACTCAGGGTGACCAGGAGTCTTAGAGTGCAGTTGACGGAAGTTCTTAAGGTCTTCAATTGAAAGCTCGTAACCTGCAAGATGAAGCAGAGAGTAAATCAACATTGAACCATGGCCGTTAGACAGAATAAAACGGTCGCGGTCAGCCCACTCTGGGTTTGCTGGGTTGTGGTTCAAGTGACCACGCCAAAGAACTTCAGCGATGTCAGCCATACCCATTGGTGCGCCAGGGTGGCCTGAATTTGCTTGTTGAACGCCATCCATGCTAAGTGCGCGAATTGCATTGGCTAGATCTTTACGAGAAGGCATGTCTGCTCCTGAGTACATAAGCGATTTAAAAAAGAGATTGATGCTAAAATTTTCATTTTTATTAGCGCGGGTATTCTCTCAAACGACTTTAGCGACTGCAAACGTTTTACTGGCATTTTAACGGTCATTTTTCGCAATTTTCGAACATTTACATCACTTCGCAATGCCTTATCTCGACCGATACGCAAACGTTTAGTTATGACATATCATAAAAAAGAGCTTGTAATTCGACCGCTGGAATTTAGAATAGCCGTCTAGATGTAGAAACACCTACAAAATATACTGTATTTAATGGCGGCGCTTCCTAGCTTGCGACGCCTGAAATTATTTGCATTTAACTATTTGCAACTAAAAACTAAACTAAAAGTGGAGCTCTCATGGCTAAGCACCTATTCACTTCTGAATCTGTTTCAGAAGGCCATCCAGATAAAATTGCAGACCAAATCTCTGATGCTGTTCTTGATGCCATCTTGGAACAAGATCCAAAAGCACGTGTTGCTTGTGAGACTTACGTAAAAACCGGCATGGTTATGGTTGGCGGTGAAGTAACAACGTCTGCATGGGTTGATATCGAAGAAATCACTCGTGAAACAGTTCGTGAAATTGGTTACGTTCATTCTGATATGGGCTTTGACGCAGACTCTTGTGCAGTACTAAACACAATTGGTAAGCAGTCTCCAGACATCAACCAAGGTGTTGATAAAGCCGATCCTAAAGATCAAGGCGCAGGCGACCAAGGCATCATGTTTGGTTACGCGACTAACGAAACACCAATCCTAATGCCAGCTCCAATTACTTACTCTCACCTTCTTGTTAAGAAGCAAGCTGAAGTACGTAAGAGCGGCAAGCTTGATTTCCTTCGCCCAGATGCGAAATCTCAAGTTACGTTCCAATACGACCAAGGTAAGATTGTTGGTATCGACGCAGTTGTTCTTTCAACTCAACACTGTGATTCAGTAACAACACCTGACCTACGTGAAGCGGTAATGGAAGAGATCATCAAGCCAGTACTTCCTGCTGAGTGGATCAACAAAGACACTAACTTCTTCATTAACCCAACAGGCCGTTTCGTAATCGGTGGCCCAATGGGTGACTGTGGTCTAACAGGTCGTAAGATCATCGTTGATACCTACGGCGGCGCAGCTCGTCACGGTGGCGGTGCATTCTCTGGTAAAGATCCATCAAAAGTTGACCGTTCTGCAGCTTACGCAGCGCGTTACGTTGCGAAAAACATCGTTGCTGCTGGTATGGCTGACCGTTGTGAGATTCAATTGTCTTACGCTATCGGTGTTGCAGATCCAACATCTATCATGGTTGAGACGTTTGGTACTGAAAAAGTAGCTCACGAGATCATCATTGAAGCTGTTCGTCAAAACTTCGACCTACGTCCATACGGTCTTCAAGAAATGCTGAACCTTCTTCAGCCTATCTACAAAAAGACGGCAGCATACGGCCACTTCGGTCGTGAAGAGTTCCCTTGGGAAGCGACGGACAAAGCAGCAATCCTTGCGGACTTCGCTGGCCTAAAATAATTTAGCCACTGCGATTTGTTTCTTTAAAGCCCTTACTTCTTAGTAAGGGCTTTATTTTTATGTACTTACCAAACATTTCCCTGCTAGAACACCCAGTCCAAGTCTTCTTTACCGTTAACCACTTAGTATAAAAATTCGCTGATAATTTGTGTTTTCTAGCACTACTGACAATAGTTAAGGTAACTCCTAGGCGATCAAGCTCACATTTAACTTAAATTAATTCAATCTGATAACGCTCGTTAAATGTACGCAAGAACAATAACTGGGATGACAAAGAGCAGTTTAGCTCAACACCATAACGCTCTCGTAAGCGACATCTCTGAGCCTTGTGGAATTATAACTAGGACGTTATTTAACTAGGGGGATCTATGCCTCGTACCGTGCACCCATCCGAACTAAACGATAAGAAACACAAGGTCAGCGATCAGGATTACGCTCGCACTATTCCTTGTAACCAAGTAAGCATATCAGCCCCATTCCACTGGTTATCGCTTGCACTGCATGACTTAGTGAAAATGCCAATAATCAGCGCATTTTACGGATTGTGTTTCATGGCTGCGGCCATCGCCATCGTGCAATTAGTCCAATGGCAAGGAACACACCTAGTCGTTATGCCAAGCTTGATAGTCTATATGTTGATAGGACCCTTTCTTGCTCTTGGCCTATATGACGCAAGCTGGGAAAGAGAGAAAGGACATTCCCCAAGCTTGTTCCACTCAATGAAAGCAATTACTCGCAACTCCACCCACCAATGGGCCTTTGCGATTGTGTTAATGGTTGCAATGATCTTTTGGATGCGGATTGCTGCGTTATTGCATGCGCTCTACCCTTCCGTACAAGGAGCACCATTAAGCGAGTTTGCACCATTCCTGATTACGGGTTCGGTGATTGGATTGGTTATCGCGAGCCTGATATTTAGCATCTCAGCATTTTCGATTCCATTGATGATGGAAAGACGTGTAGATGTAATGAGTGCCATTTTTACTAGCTTCAACGCTGTTAAATCAAACATCCCTGCGATGGTCGTTTGGGCTGGTATCATTGGCGCTGGTATCTTAGTCGGCTTTGCGACCTACGGTGTCGGTATGATTGTAACGATGCCATTGCTTGGTTACGGAACATGGCATGCTTACCACGAAATCATCAAGAAGAAACATCACGTTTAAATCGTTTCACGATCGATGAGCAATGTTATGATGAGGCCTTAGCTAAACGCTGAGGCTTTTTTTGGAGTTAACAACGCTTGTCTTACACCCCGCAACAACATCGAGTAAATAAGAAACTGGGCGAATGCCTAGCTATCGCTAATCAACATTTTTCTCGTGAATTTCCATGCCCAACCGTCACTTACAAGTTAAGAGGAAAGGCAGCGGGAAAAGCCTACCTTCAGTTAAACGAGATCAAACTCAACCAAGTGCTATTCAGCGAAAATGAAGACGCCTTTATTAACGAAGTTGTGCCTCATGAACTCGCACATCTGATCACACATCAGGTATTCGGACGAGTTAGGCCTCACGGGAATGAGTGGAAATATGTGATGGAAAAGGTATTCAATGTACCGGCCAGAACCACCCACAGCTTAGAGATAACCTCAGTTCAGGGAAAAACCTTTGAGTACCGCTGTAATTGCACTACTTATCCCCTGTCGATTAGAAGACACAACAAAGTCATCCGTAACCAATCAACTTATCGTTGCCAACAATGTCAGCAAACCTTAGCTTTTACCGGCCTTCAATTAAGCTAAGTCTTAAGCTCACAAGGTAACGCGGATAAATGTAATAGAGAGAACTAACATTTGAGTGCTAGACTGTTGTTTATCATACTTTCATCAGTCTTTTTCCATGCAAAAAACCACTCAAAAAGCATTTGGCCTATCGGTGTCTTTCTACCTATCAATAGTATTTGGCCTACTAGTAACCCAAAGCGTTTTCGCTGCTCCACCAAGCTCATTCTCTAAAGCAAAAAAAGAAGCAGTGAAGATTTATCTCGATCACCCGACTTCATTTTATTGTGGTTGTGACATCACTTGGAAAGACAAAAAGAAAGGTATCCCCGACCTCGATGGCTGTGGTTATCAAGTGAGAAAACAGCAAAAACGCGCTTCGCGTATTGAGTGGGAACACGTGGTTCCAGCTTGGCAATTTGGCCACCAGCGTCAGTGCTGGCAGGATGGCGGACGTAAGAACTGCACTCGCAATGACAAAATATTCAAATCAATGGAAGCCGATCTTCATAACCTGACTCCGGCGATTGGCGAGGTTAACGGTGATCGCTCCAATTACAATTTCAGTCAGTGGAATGGAATGGATGGCGTGAGCTATGGTCAATGTGAAATGCAGGTCAACTTCAAACAGCGTAAGGTTATGCCGCCAGACAGAGCAAAAGGTTCTATCGCGCGTACTTATCTTTACATGAGCCAAGAGTATGATTTCAAGCTCTCTAAGCAGCAGACTAACCTGATGATGGCGTGGAACAATCAATTCCCTGTCGATAAGTGGGAATGTACTCGTGATGAGCGAATCCATACCATCCAGGGGAATCACAACCCATTTGTATTTGAAAGCTGTAAATAATAGCCAGCAAGATAAAAAGGCCCTTGTTACACAGGGCCACAATCACTTTTATTGCTCTATTATTAAGTTTAGTTTTCTAAGTCTTCTAGATAACGAGTATTTTCACTAAAACCTGTCATTGAAGCCGCCGAAATAACGGAGCGCGCCTCCGGGTTTACATCCATAAATTTCTGACTTGAACACCAACCTTGCCCAACACTTAACACTTCAGGAGCGGCAGGAAGAGAAGACAATTCAGCTCTAATCGTCAGCTCTGACTTACCCAATATACCACTAGCAACAAACACGGCTCGATCTTGAACATCGTTATCAGATAAACGAGAACGCTGGCCCCACTGCACTTTCCAGTCGTTACATGAATAATCTTCTATTTGTGGAATACTAAGAAAAGCGACATCAGACAAAGCGCGGTACTTTTTGTACATCATGTAAGCTTCAAAGAGCATAGCCACATCTTCAGCAGGACTTGAGTAAGAGTAGAATGCCGCTGCTTTATCGGCTTCAAATGCATCCCCGGCAACCTCTCCTGTAAGTCGTCTAATTTCGTTTGTCATTGATTCACCTTGAAAGGCAATTTGAGCCGCTTTTTTAAGCAGATTTGAAGTTAAAGGATCCCTTTCAATAAGCTCGTGATTTAATTTTTTTAACGGATGAATATAGTTAGTGATATACCCATAAGAAGGGATTTGAGTCAGGTCGTGCTCTTGCAAGAAATCATTCGCGTGTGCAAGTTCATGAGAAAGGAGCCTAAATAAACCAGGAGCAATATGATTCGCTTCTCTCGATTCATTCCTTAATGGGGTATAGGTATTTGAATAAGAGATATAGTCATTTGTTGCTTCATGAACATAGCGCTGAGCTTTATCGAATTTAAACTCTGTTTGAAAACCGTTTCGATAATCTTCCTGCTTATGAATGGAATCCCACTCGCTTTTATTGCGCCATACATACTTAGGGTCTATATACATAGATGCTGTAGACGTTGTGTAAAATGATGGGCGGATATCATAACTGATCACAATGCTGTTTAATGGCTTGAAAAGATTCAGTAAATCTTGGTCATTAATTCCTTTTAATGCTTCGATAAAACTGTCGGCCATCCACTGATGGGACACTACTAACCTTTCTTGAATCTGCTCAATTGTCACATTTACTTGATTAACCCCAAGAGGCTTTATTACCGATAAATCACAAGAGCTATTCACTAAAAATGCTTTTGAACACTCTTCAATATCCTTCGACATACTCGAAGTTTGGTAAGTCGAAACAGACGCTAAACTTGGCGTTCCGTTCACATTAGGTGACACGATACTAGCAGGAACATCGGAAGATGAATCCGATCCACCACCACAACCCGCCAAAAATAAGCTACTGACTGCACACGTTAAAATAGAACGTCTTTTCATACAAAACATAGATAAAGCCTTTATTAATTATATTTATATTCAATCGGTTGAATTGTATTTATTGGCTTTATAAATTTCAAACTCTAAATCATAAGGATAAGATCTCTCGCCTATTTTTGTTCGCTACTTGTTTTTTCTTTACTTAGCATCCATGTTAGGCAGAGACAAAATACCCAAATGACACTATTTATAGGTTTACCAGCATGAGAATCCCTCGTATCCATCACCCAGAACGCATTCATCAGTTAGGTTCACTCGCTTTAGGCGAAGATGCCGCGGGTCATGTTGGTCGAGTCCTTCGTATGAAAGAAGGTCAAGATGTTCTTCTATTTGATGGCAGTGGTGCTGAATTCCCAGCGACAATTGCTGAAGTATCAAAAAAGAACGTCACAGTTAATGTTACTGAACGTATCGAACGTAGCAGCGAATCTCCGTTAGACTTACATTTAGGCCAAGTGATTTCACGTGGCGACAAAATGGAATTCACGATTCAGAAATCGGTTGAGCTTGGTGTCAACACCATTACCCCGCTGATTTCAGAGCGCTGTGGCGTTAAGCTTGATACTAAACGCTTCGAGAAAAAGCTCGCACAGTGGCAAAAGATTGCTATCGCGGCATGTGAACAGTCTGGCCGTAATACGGTTCCCGTTATTCGCCCAATCATGCAACTTGAAGAGTGGTGCAGCGAACCGAGTGAAGCGTTAAAGCTAAACCTGCACCCTCGTGCAAAATACTCAATTAATACCCTTCCAGAGCCGATCAGTAAGGTGCGCCTATTGATAGGTCCTGAGGGTGGATTGTCAGCTGAAGAGATCGGCATGACAGAACAATACAAATTTGAAGAGACGCTACTCGGGCCACGTGTACTTCGTACCGAGACAGCAGCTCTAACCGCAATTACTGCCTTACAAGTCCGTTTTGGCGATCTAGGCTAGGAGAAAAAAATGATCAAACTTGGCATCGTAATGGATCCAATTTCATCCATTAACATCAAAAAAGACTCTAGCTTTGCCATGATGCTTGAAGCTCAGCGTCGTGGTTACGAAATCCATTACATGGAAATGGATGATCTACATTTAGATCAAGGCGTAGCCATTGCTGACACTAAGGTTGTTGAACTAAAAGAAGATCCAAACGGTTGGTACGAGTTCAAATCAGAACAGACTATCGCGCTATCCGATTTAGATGCGGTACTAATGCGTAAAGATCCTCCGTTTGATACTGAGTACATCTACGCAACTTACATTCTTGAGCGTGCTGAAGAGAACGGCGCACTGATCGTCAACAAACCACAAAGCCTACGTGACTGTAACGAGAAGTTGTTCACGGCATGGTTCCCTGAACTGACACCGACCACCATCGTGACTCGTAAAGCTGAAAAAATTAAAGCGTTCCGAGAAGAACACGGTGACGTGATTCTAAAACCACTTGATGGCATGGGCGGCGCGTCTATCTTCCGTGTGAAAGAAGGCGATCCAAACGTATCAGTTATTATTGAAACCTTGACCAACCACGGTCAGAACTACGCAATGGCACAAACTTTTGTTCCTGACATCAGCAATGGTGATAAGCGTATTCTTGTGGTTGACGGTGAGCCAATGCCTTACTGTCTAGCGCGTATTCCTGCAAAAGGGGAAACTCGAGGTAACCTTGCTGCTGGCGGTACAGGTGAAGCTCGTCCTCTAAGTGAAACAGACTGGGCTATCGCAAGAGCAGTTGCTCCTGCACTGAAAGAGAAAGGCTTAATCTTTGTTGGGCTTGATGTTATCGGTGACAAGCTGACTGAAATTAACGTGACTAGCCCTACTTGTATCCGTGAAATTGAAGCCGCTTTTGATATTTCAGTTACAGGTAAATTAATGGATGCAATTGAGCGTCGCGTTAACGCTAAATAGCCTAAACTAAAGAAAGCCTTAGCTATTCGAAAACACAGAAATATCTAGGCAAAGAACAATGAGCGGCTTTACGCCGCTCTTTTTCCTTTACTGGGAACACACTGGCAGGAGGCTCTATGAATTTAACGAACCACTTTCTGGTTGCTATGCCCGGAATGAAAGACCCATACTTTCAAAATTCGGTGATTTACCTTTGTGAGCACAATGACGAAGGCGCGATGGGTTTGATGATCAACGCCCCTATCGATGTCACTGTCGGTAGCATGCTTAAACAAGTTGAGGTTGATTCTGATCAGCCAAAATCCAACCAAGCAAGTCTTGATAAGCCTGTATTGAATGGTGGGCCGGTCGCAGAAGACCGTGGGTTTATTTTGCACAAACCTAAAGGCAGCTATCAATCCAGTATCAGCATGACGGATCAAATATCGGTGACAACCTCAAAAGATATCTTGATGGTATTAGGTACAGAAGATGAACCGATGAATTATCTAGTCGCTCTTGGTTATGCAGGGTGGGAACCTGGGCAACTGGAAACCGAACTGACTGAAAACTCATGGTTAACCGTAGAAGCTGATCCAAAGGTCATCTTCGATACGCCAATTTCAGACCGCTGGAAAGTCGCAGTGCAGATGTTAGGTATTAATGCCGCTCAGCTTTCTGCTGACGCTGGTCACGCCTAACTCAGACTCAGTATATAAACTCTCAAACACAGATTAATTTGGAAACCCCATGTCACGAACAATTATGGCATTTGACTACGGTACAAAAAGTATCGGCAGTGCGATAGGACAAGAGATCACAGGCACAGCCAGCCCTTTAAAAGCCTTTAAGGCGAAAGATGGCATCCCGAACTGGGATGACATCGAAAAGCAAATCAAGGAGTGGCAGCCGAATCTTATCGTGGTTGGTCTTCCTACCGACCTTCATGGTAAAGATCTAGCCGCGATTACACCAAGGGCGAAAAAATTCGCTAACCGTCTTAAAGGACGCTTTGGTGTCGATGTTGAACTGCATGATGAGAGACTTTCTACGACAGAAGCAAGGGCCGACCTTTTTGAAATGGGCGGCTATAAAGCACTAAGCAAAGGTAATGTCGATAACCAATCCGCAGTTGTGATTCTAGAAAGTTGGTTTGAAGCACAATATTCTTAGTTAAAACTAAGTGATTAACATTTGAGCTAATTTATGATCCCACACGAATTTCACGCCGTAGTGTCAGTGCAATTCATAATAAGGACGTGGGAGTTCATATGAAAATTTTTCTAGTCATCTTCGCTTCTCTAGCAATCACAGCATGTAGCTCTATGAGCGGAGGCTCAGCAGGTTATACCGGTGAACAATATCCGACAAAAATCAAATTAGAGAAAGAACGAGGATATTCTGGTAACAACAATAGTTACGGCAACCACTAATATATCCAGACCAAAAAAAACCGCCTTCACAGCGGTTTTTTTAGTATTCAGCATCAATCTAACCCATATCAATCTTCACGCCAGCCAAAGCATCGGTTCCGTAGTCATCATCACCACGTCTGGTTTTTAGCATTAAGCGTAAGTCATTCGCGGAATCAGCACTGTGGAATGCGTCTTCTTCACTGATCTTGCCTGCAAGCACCAAGTCATACAAAGCTTGGTCAAAGGTCTGCATACCAATCTCTTTCGATTTAGCCATCGTCGCTTTTAGTTCATGCAACTCACCACGACGAATCAAGTCAGACACTCGCGGGCTGTTGAGTAGAATTTCAAACACGCCATGGCGACCGCTGCCATTCTTATCTCGGATTAATTGCTGAGCGACCACACCACGCAGGTTCATCGACAGATCAAACAAGAATTGCTCTTTTTGCTCTTTCGGCACCAAGTGAAGAATACGTTCTAACGCTTGGTTGGCATTATTCGCGTGCAGTGTTGCCATACACAAATGACCCGTTTCAGCAAAGGTCATCGCGTATTCCATGGTTTCACGGCTACGGATTTCGCCAATCAAGATCATATCCGGTGCTTGGCGTAAAGAGTTCTTAAGCGCAACTTCATAGCTCTCGGTGTCTAGCCCAACCTCACGTTGTGTCACAATGCACTTTTTATGTTCGTGTACGAATTCAATCGGATCTTCAACCGTCAAAATATGCCCCGAGCGATTGGTATTACGATAGCCTGTCATTGCGGCCATCGAGGTTGATTTACCAGAACCTGTTGCCCCAACCACCAGCACAAGTCCACGCTTAGCGATGGAAAGGTCTTGTAGTACATCAGGAAGCTTTAATTGCTCAAAGGTTGGGATGTTAGTCTCGATACGACGAATGACCGCTCCAGGTAGCTCTCGCTGAAAGAATGCACTCACACGAAAACGACCAAACTCACGTACGATGGCAAAATTAGCCTCACGCGTTTGCTGATATTCATCGCGTCGATCTTGATCCATCATCGCATCAAGAAGCAGAGATACTTGAGCCGCATTCAATTTCTCGCCTTGAGGTCGCAGTTCACCATCGACACGAAACAGGATAGGCGCATCAACGGTGATATAAAGATCCGATGCCTTTTGAGAAAGCATCCCCTCAAGGATTTGATTCAATTCCATTTTGTCCACCTTGATTAAAACATTGAGGTTTCAATTTCGATCTTTTTCTCGACCTCTTCTGAATCAACTAAGCCTTGAGCCATCAGCTGCTTCGCATTTTGCTCCATGGTCTGCATACCATGTGCCGCCCCCGTTTGAATAATCGAATACATCTGCGCGACCTTATCTTCACGGATCAAGTTTCTGATCGCAGGTGTAGCCATCATGATTTCATGACAAGCCACACGACCGCCACCAACACGCTTCAACAGCTTCTGGGCAATCACCGAACGTAACGATTCAGACAACATTGAACGCACCATGTCTTTGTCGCTACCCGGGAATACATCGATAATACGGTCTATGGTTTTTGCCGCAGAGCTCGTGTGCAAAGTACCAAAAACTAAGTGACCCGTTTCTGCTGCAGTTAGCGCTAAGCTGATAGTCTCTTGGTCACGAAGTTCGCCGACAAGGATTACGTCTGGATCTTCACGCAACGCACTACGCAATGCCGCTTTGAAGCTGTGAGTATCGCGATGCAGTTCTCGTTGGTTGATTAGGCATTTGTTGTTGGTATGAACAAATTCGATCGGGTCTTCAATCGTCAATATATGCTTATTATGGTTACGGTTAACGTAATCCACCATCGCTGCCAAAGTTGTCGACTTACCTGAACCAGTCGGCCCAGTGACCAATACTAGCCCTTTTTCATAATTAGATATTCTTTCAAAGATCTCAGGAGCCCCTAGCTGTTCAAGGGTGGGAATCTCTACTGGAATGGTACGGAACACAGCAGAGCAGCCACGAGATTGGTTAAAAGCATTAACACGGAAGCGACCAACGTTGGGTAATTCAAAAGAGAAGTCGACTTCCAGTTTTTCTTCGAACTCACCGCGTTGTGAATCACTCATGATCTCAAAAACCAAACGATGCACATCAGCATGACTCAAAGCTGGTATTCCAAGCTTCCTTACTTCACCATCTATACGTACCATTGGAGATACACCCGCAGAAAGATGTAGATCTGACGCGTTATGCTTTACACTAAAATCTAGTAACTCAGTGATATCCATTTATTTTCCCTTAAGTAAAGTCAGCTATGAGTAGTAT
This sequence comes from Vibrio sp. SG41-7, assembly GCF_014164465.1. Lineage (NCBI taxonomy): Bacteria > Pseudomonadati > Pseudomonadota > Gammaproteobacteria > Vibrionales > Vibrionaceae > Vibrio > Vibrio sp. SG41-7. The sequence continues at coordinate 64,826 of NZ_JACJFF010000015.1, forward strand.
TCAACAAAATATCGAACAAATCACCTCACAGATACGTAGTGCTGAGCAAAAGTGCGGACGAGCTCCAGAGTCCGTGCAACTTTTAGCCGTCAGCAAAACTAAACCTATTGATGCGATTCTAGAAGCCGCACTCGGAGGCCAAGTTGCCTTTGGTGAAAACTATGTTCAAGAAGGTGTTGATAAAGTAAAACACTTTTCAGAACAACATTCTAACCTAAATTTAGAGTGGCATTTTATTGGCCCAATTCAATCCAATAAAACCCGCCCAATCGCAGAAAGCTTCCAATGGGTACATTCTGTTGAACGCGATAAGATCGCGCAAAGACTTAGTGATCAACGACCAAGCGAACTTCCACCTTTGCAAGTTTTGATTCAGGTAAACACCAGTGGTGAAGAATCCAAGTCTGGAACGTCAGAAGAAACAGTTTTTGCACTCGCGGAGTTGATTTCGTCGCTCCCTAACCTCACTTTAAGAGGATTGATGTCGATTCCTGCAAACGTATCTGACTATCAATCTCAGCTTAATGCATTTTCTCAGCTGGCGGATCTTAAAGGCAAGCTAGCCGTGAAGTATCCAAACATAGATACCCTTTCGATGGGTATGAGTGGTGATATGGATGCAGCAGTTGAGGCCGGTAGCACAATGGTTCGTATTGGAACGGCTATCTTCGGTGCTCGTGATTACACGAAATAGTCTTAGTAAGTAACTAACGACAAGTACAAGTACAAGTACAAGTATTGATACCGCTTCGCTTTAACCGCGCAGCGACACGCTCAGGATTTTATATATGGAACATAAGAATATCGCCTTTATTGGGGCGGGAAATATGGTTCGCTCAATTGTAGCGGGCTTAGTGGCGAGTGGTTACCCAGCACAAAAGATTACGGCCACAGCCCCTTCAGACACCAGAAGGCTGCCGTTAGAGCAAGAGTACGGCATCAATACCACCAGCGATAATATTGCCGCAGCAGAGCAAGCAGACGTTGTTGTGCTATCCGTGAAACCACAAATGATGGCTGATGTATGTAAACCCTTACAAGATATCGACTTCAGCAACAAACTGGTTATCTCAATTGCCGCGGGTATTAATGCGAATCGACTCAATGAGATGTTAAACTACCAGCTAAACCTTGTACGTGTTATGCCAAACACGCCATCACTGCTTGGTAAGGGGATGAGTGGCCTTTATGCTGACTCAACGGTTAGTCTGAGCGATAAAGAGTTCGCTTCTCAGCTAATGCAAGCCGTAGGTGAAGTAAGCTGGGTTGAACAAGAGTCTGGTATCAACAACATCATTGCGGCGGCGGGGAGTGCCCCGGCTTACTTCTTCCTGTTTATGGAGGCGATGCAAGCTGAAGCAATTAACCAAGGTTTTGACCAAGAAACCGCTCGTAAGTTAGTGCAGCAGTCTGCATTAGGCGCGGCAGAGATGGTGGTAGCAAATCCAAATACTGAATTATCAACACTGCGTGAGCAAGTGACTTCAAAAGGCGGAACGACCGCAGAAGCATTGCGCACGTTTAACGACCATCAACTATCAGATATCGTAGCGAAAGCCATGCAAGCGGCGGTTGCTCGAGCTGAAGAGATGGAAAAACTGTTTTAATACTCGTTACAGTACAAAAGCATTGTGCCGTTCGGGTGATACCTAGCGGCAAGTAAATCCGAAAAAGGAAACAATATGAATTCGATGAGCTTTCTGATCTCGACCGTTTTTGATCTTTACATCATGGTTGTGATCTTGCGTATCTGGCTACAAGCATCACGTGCAGATTTCTACAACCCGTTCTCACAATTTATCGTAAAAGCGACACAACCGGTTGTTGCCCCACTACGCCGAGTTATTCCATCAATAGGCAGCCTTGACCTTGCGACTGTTGTATTCGCTTATGTGCTGTGTGTACTTAAGTTCGTCGCTCTAAACTTGATTATCTCTGGCGGTGCGGCTGTATTTGATATCAGCTTCCTGATCTTTGGCGCACTATCTCTGCTCAAAGCGGCTGGTGGGTTAATTTTCTGGGTTCTACTGATCCGTGCAATCCTGAGTTGGGTTAGCCAAGGCCGTAGCCCAATCGAATACGTATTCCATCAGTTAACAGAACCAATGCTAACGCCAATTCGCCGTATCCTTCCTGATATGGGTGGCTTCGACCTAAGTGTGCTGGTTCTGTTCATTGTTCTGCAATTTGCGAACTTCCTAATGGGCGACATGATCGGTCCTATTTGGTATCAGCTATAATTCAAGTACGAACCTCAGGTACTTTGACGATGCCAAAAGCAGTTTGGGCCGAAGAAGACGATATTCTTCTTCGGCTCTATATCCAACCCAAAGCAAGCCGAGACAAGATTGTCGGCTTGCACGGAGAGGAACTGAAAATTGCCATTACTGCACCACCGGTTGATGGCAAAGCAAATGCTCACTTAGCGAAATACCTTGCGAAACAATTTAAGGTCGCGAAAGGGCAAATTAAGATAGAAAAGGGAGAGCTCGGTCGGCATAAGCAAGTTCGAATATGCTCACCAAGTCAGATCCCAACTGAAGTCAAAGCCATCCTATGATGGCTTTTTGCTATTTATTGGAGTCATTATGCGTCTATGGATAACTGCACTACTCACCGCTCTGATTGCCCTACCAAGCTCGGCAGGACAGTTTAAAAGTATCAAGGATGTCGAGGTTCATTACTCGGCTTTCAATTCCACGTTTTTAACTGCGCAGGTCGCTAAGCAATATAAGCTGAAACGAAACGGATACTCTGCGATTCTAAACATCAGCGTGCTAGACAACGCTTCCCTAGGAAAACCTGCGACAACGGCTAAAATTACGGGAACAGCGAGAAACCTAGTAGGTAACACTCGTACGCTTAACTTCCGTGAAATAAAGGAAGGCGATGCGATTTATTACCTCGCTGAATTTCCTATCACTCACGAAGAAAACATCACTTTTAATATCGATGTTAACGCAGGTTTGAAAGGCACAGGTCCACTGCGTTTCACACAAAAATTCTATATAGAAGAGTAGCTTCAAAGCTCACATTTCTAGTCATTAACTTATTAGAGCCACATCCCCATGAGTAAGATTGTTTTAGCAACAGGCAACCAAGGCAAAGTTCGCGAGATGGCAGATATTCTGTCTGAGTTTGGTTTCGACGTTGTCGCGCAAAATGAGTTTAATGTTTCAGAAGTCGCTGAAACGGGAACAACTTTCATTGAAAATGCCATCATCAAAGCTCGCCACGCTGCGAAAGAGACGGGGCTACCAGCCATCGCAGACGATTCTGGCTTAGAAGTTGATTACCTTAATGGTGCACCCGGTATCTACTCAGCGCGTTACTCAGGTGAAGGGGCGACTGATAAACAGAACATCGAAAAGCTGTTAGATGCTATGCAAGGTGTCGACGTTGAAAAACGCACAGCTCGTTTTCACTGTGTATTGGTGCTAATGCGTCACGAAAACGATCCGACTCCATTAGTATGTCACGGTAAATGGGAAGGTCGTATTCTGACTGAAGAACACGGTGAGAATGGCTTTGGCTACGATCCTGTATTCTTTGTACCAGAAGATAACTGCGCCTCAGCCGAGCTTGAATCGTCGCGTAAGAAGCAACTGTCACACCGTGGTAAAGCCCTCGCGTCATTATTCAAGACTCTCAAGGAGCAAGCTCTGTAATGCACAATGCAGCGCTAATACCACCCGCACTCAGCCTCTATGTCCACATCCCATGGTGTGTACAAAAGTGTCCGTATTGTGATTTTAACTCTCATGCTCTAAAAGCCGAGATTCCTGAAAAAGAGTACATCGATGCTCTACTTGAGGATCTCGGTACCGATATCGAAAAGTACCAACTCAATGACGCACCTCGCCCATTGCATTCGATCTTTATTGGTGGCGGCACGCCGAGTTTATTTTCTCCAGAAGGAATCGGTCGATTGCTGCAAGGCATTAAACAGCGCATCCCGTTCAAACCTGAAATAGAAATTACCATGGAAGCCAACCCGGGAACTATCGAAGCTGAGCGTTTTGCTGGTTACCAAAAAGCAGGAATAACTCGAATCTCGGTGGGTGTGCAAAGTTTTGAGCAAGAGAAGCTGGAAAGGCTTGGCCGTATTCATGGGCAAGATGAAGCTGTTAACGCTGCTCATTTAGCGCATAAAATCGGATTGAATAGCTTCAACCTAGATCTAATGCACGGCTTACCCGATCAAAGCATTGATCAAGCCTTGGCTGATTTGGACAAAGCGATCGAGCTCAATCCTCCACACTTATCTTGGTATCAGCTAACAATAGAACCTAACACCATGTTCTATTACAAAACACCAAAGCTACCTGACGATGATGACCTTTGGGATATCTTCGACTTAGGCCATAAGAAGCTCGCAGACGCAGGTTATGTACAGTACGAAATTTCAGGCTACAGCAAGCCGGGATATCAGTGTCAGCATAATCTCAACTACTGGCGCTTTGGTGACTACCTAGGTATTGGCTGTGGCTCTCATGGCAAGCTGAGCTTTGCAGATGGACGTATTGTTCGCACCACTAAGGTTAAACACCCTAGAGGCTACCTAGCCGCGTATCAGAATCTGGTGAAGCCCTATCTGTCGGATGAACTTGAAGTACCTAATGAGGACCGCCCTTTCGAGTTCTTCATGAACCGCTTCAGGCTAATGGAAGCGTGTCCAAAACAAGACTTCATTGATACGACTGGGTTAGAGTTTGATTCGATTCAGCCAACGATAGAGTGGGCTAAAGATCTCGGTTATCTCCATGAAACCGACAGCCATTGGCAGATCACTGAAAAAGGAAAACTCTTCTTAAACGATTTGCTTGAAGCCTTTATGGCTGAAGAAGACGAATAGTTCGAACGCTAGAATGCAAAAAGCCTCTCATCACGAGAGGCTTTTTGTCGAACTTAGAGCTTAGAGCTTAGAGCTTAGAGCTTAGAAAATAGAACGACCAATACGCTCAGAGAGTAATTCTAAAGCCTGAGTTCCCGCTAGTGAATTACCCGACGCGTCCAGTTCCGGAGACCACACCGCGATCGTCATTTCGCCAGGAACAATCGCAATAATCCCGCCGCCAACACCAGACTTTCCTGGCATACCAACACGATAAGCAAACTCTCCCGCCCCATCGTACAAACCACATGTCGCAAGCAAAGCATTCAGCTGTTTGGTTTGAACTGGAGTGATGATCTCTTTCTTGGTCTGTACTGACACACCTTTGTTCGCCAAGTAGCTAAAGGTTTTCGCCAAATCAACACAGGTCATTTTAAGTGCACAAGCATGGAAGTAATTGTTGAGTACGGGAATAACATCGTTCTCAAAGTTACCAAATGAACGCATCAAATAAGCGATGGCAGCATTGCGATCGCTGTGCATCATTTCAGAAGCCGCCACAACCTTGTCATACACAATATGAGTATCACCTGATAGCTGACGTACAAATTCTAATAAACGGTGTCTTGGTGCAGATAGACGGCTTTGCAATAAGTCAGCAACGATAATCGCACCTGCGTTAATAAACGGGTTACGAGGGATGCCGTGTTCCATCTCAAGCTGAATCATCGAGTTAAAGGCTTGTCCTGAAGGCTCCTTCCCTACTCGTTGCCAAATCTCTTCCGGCTTATACAACACCATCGCTAACGTCAGGCTTAAAGCTTTAGAGATTGATTGCACGGAAAAGGCTTCATCGGCATCGCCAGCTTGAATGACTTCACCTTCATTGGTGTATACCGCAATCGCCAGTTTCTGGTTCGAGACGCGAGCCAATGCAGGAATATAGTCAGCGACCTTTCCCTGACCAATTAAGGGACGAACTTCGTCTAAAATCTCGGCTAAAATAGCTTGAGTTGGTTTCATGTGAGCTTACTTCTTATTGTTATTTTTGTAGGGGTGTGACATTCAGTTTTGTCCTTAAACTTCTAATTTGATAAAAGCCTAAGGACAAAAAAGCCAACATTACAATAATGTTGGCTTTAATCAATCCCATAAAGTGTAGGGTTTAATCCTAAGTCGGATTCACCTTCACTTAATTTGATTCAGAACTACTTAGTACGCTTAAACTTAATGTCCCAAACGCCATGACCTAAACGGTGGCCACGAGCTTCAAATTTCGTTAGTGGGCGCTCATCCGGACGAGGAATGTAATCCCCATCTTCAGCGATATTCTTGAAGCCTGGAGCTACGTTCATCACTTCAATCATATGTTCTGCGTAGTTTTCCCAGTCTGTTGCCATATGGAAAATACCAGTATCAAGTTGCAGCTTACCGCGAACCATCTCAGCAAACTCAGCCTTAACAATACGACGTTTGTGGTGACGAGCTTTATGCCATGGGTCAGGGAAGAACAGTTGCAGCGTATGCAGGCTGCTATCTGGGATCATGTGTTCAAATACTTCTACTGCATCGTGACACATTACACGCAGGTTAGTTACGCCAGCATCGCGAGCTGTACCTAAACACGCACCAACACCTGGGCTGTGAACTTCAATACCTAAGAAGTTTTTCTCAGGCGCATTCTTTGCCATTTCAACCAGTGATGCACCCATACCGAAGCCAATTTCTAGTACAACAGGGTTGTCGTTGCCAAACACTTCTTTCCAATTAAGAAGCTCTGGGTTGTAGTCGATACCCATTGTTGGCCAACATTCATTCATCGCGTTTTCTTGGCCTTTTGTTAAGCGGCCTTCGCGGCGAACAAAACTACGGATCTTACGAACCAGTTTGCCGTCTTCAGTATATTCGTTAGTGGTCACTTCACTCATTGATTTTTGCCTGCACATTGATTAATCAAAGCGGGGATTATCCAAAGAATTGCCTCCGGTGCAAGTCTTTCCGTGGATAAATTCCCACACAATTTGTCTGTTTTACATCCAACCGTAAGTGTGGTGCAATTTCACTCCTAATAATAGCAAAGCATAGAGCATGTCGTGACTCCTTTCGCAACCGCCATATTAAAGTGGTATGACGCCTTTGGGCGTAAAGAATTACCTTGGCAACAAAACAAAACCGCCTACACCGTTTGGCTATCTGAAATCATGCTTCAGCAGACTCAAGTCGCCACGGTGATTCCATACTACCAGCGCTTCTTAGAACGCTTTCCAACGGTTATTGACCTAGCGAACGCCGAACAAGATGAGGTGCTGCACTTATGGACAGGGCTTGGCTATTACGCGCGAGCTCGTAACTTACATAAGGCTGCCAAGATTGTTACCGAGCAATACGGTGGTGAATTTCCGCTTTCTATCGAAGAAATGAACGCGCTACCGGGTATTGGACGCTCTACTGCCGCTGCAGTGCTGTCCTCTGTGCATAAACTCCCTCATGCGATTCTTGATGGCAACGTCAAGCGCACCTTGGCGAGAAGCTTTGCAGTAGAAGGTTGGCCTGGGCAAAAGAAAGTCGAGAACCAGCTTTGGGAACACGCAGAAGCACACACTCCCAATCAAGATGTCGATAAGTACAATCAAGCCATGATGGATATGGGTGCGATGGTTTGTACCCGTAGCAAACCCAAATGTACCTTATGCCCGATTGAAAGCATGTGTGAAGCTAAGAAGCTCGATAAACAGCTCGATTTCCCTGGTAAGAAGCCTAAGAAAGAAAAGCCAATAAAAGAAACATGGTTTGTGATTCTGTACCACGACAATCAAGTATGGCTCGAACAACGCCCTCAGTCTGGTATCTGGGGAGGACTGTTCTGTTTCCCTCAAAATGAAAACGCAGAGATCGAACATCAATTAGATCTTCGTTCGATCAAAGACAATGAAACCGACTCGATCAAGACCATGATTGCGTTTCGACATACTTTCAGCCACTACCACTTAGATATCACACCTGTATTAGTAAAATTAGATAAACAACCAGATTTGATAATGGAAGGGACTAAAGGTCTCTGGTATAACTTATCAAAACCGGAAGAAATTGGCCTAGCCGCTCCTGTAAAGCAGCTTATTGAGAGCCTACCCTTTGAACTGAACGACGACGTTTGAATCAACGAACGCGATAAGAGGAACCACTATGAGCCGCACTGTATTTTGTGCTCGCCTTCAAAAAGATGCTGAAGGCCTAGATTTTCAACTTTACCCAGGTGACTTAGGTAAGCGTATCTTTGACAACATCTCTAAAGAAGCTTGGGGACAATGGCAAAGCAAGCAAACCATGCTTATCAATGAGAAGAAACTAAACATGATGGATCCTGAACATCGTAAACTTCTTGAAACTGAGATGGTTAACTTCCTTTTCGAAGGTAAAGATGTCGTTATTGATGGCTACACTCCACCAAGCGAATAAGACATTTATTTAAGCAAATTTTAGTGACATCATGGTTAACGCTGCGATGTCATTTTTGTATGAGGAACTATGAAAAAGCTAAGTTACTTCCTAACAGCCATGTTGTTAACCGGATGCAGTCGTGAATTTGTCGAAAGCATTTATGACGTTAATTACGAACCAACCAACCGATTTGTCAGTAATTTAGCGGAGCTACCCGGTCAATTTGAAAAAGACACTGGGGCATTAGATTCTTTAATTAATAGCTTTTCTGGCAATATCCAAAAACGTTGGGGCAGCAGTGAAGTAAAGATGGCGGGCAAGAGTAACTATGTGAAATACATAGATAATTACTTGAGCCGTTCAGAAGTGAACTTTAGCCAAGGCCTGATCACAGTTGAAACCGTCTCCTCAACGGATCCTAAAAAACACCTCAAAAATGCAATCATGACGACACTTTTGACGCCAGATGATCCTGCGAATGTCGATCTATTCTCTTCCAAAAGCATCAAGTTAGAAGGTCAACCTTTCCTTTATAACCAAGTCGTTGATCAAGATAAGAAGCCAATCCAATGGACATGGCGCGCGAACAAGTTTGCCGATTACTTGATCGCTAATAACTTAAAAACCAAGGAAGTCGACTTTAAAAAAGCGTATTACGTCGAAATTCCAATGGTGGCCGATCACGCCAGCAAACGAAGCTATAAGTACGCCGATATCGTTCGTCGCGCATCTCAACGTTATGACATTCCTGAAGACTTGATTTACGCAATCATCAAAACAGAAAGCAGTTTCAATCCATATGCCGTGAGCTGGGCGAACGCTTATGGTCTTATGCAGGTGGTCCCAAAAACGGCAGGCCGAGATGTCTTTAAACTCGTCAAAAAGAAACCTGGAGAACCAAGTCCTGAGTACTTATTCAATCCAGAAAACAACATTGATGCTGGCACTGCGTACTTTTACATCCTTAAAAATCGTTATTTGAAGGACGTGCAGCACCCAACAACGCTTGAATACAGCATGATCTCAGCATACAACGGTGGCACTGGTGGCGTACTAAATACCTTCAGCAAAGACCGAAAGCGAGCAATGCGTGACTTAAATTCGTTGCAACCTAGTCAAGCTTACTGGGCACTGACAAGGAAACACCCAAACAAAGAGTCGCGTCGATACTTAGAAAAAGTAACAAAATTCAAGAAAGATTTTAACCAAGGTAAAACGTAAGCCTCACTTTTGAATAAAAAAACAACTAACGAACGTTTTTTTTAATTATTTTCAAAAAAGGTGTTGACGGTTATGCAGAAAATCCGTTTAATAGCGCTCCGTTGCCCGGATAGCTCAGTCGGTAGAGCAGAGGATTGAAAATCCTCGTGTCGGTGGTTCGATTCCGCCTCCGGGCACCACAATTTGATTTGTTGGTGTCATTACTCTTTAACAGGGAGTAGCAACACGAACAAAAGCATAAAGAATTTAGTGTGCCGACTTAGCTCAGTAGGTAGAGCAACTGACTTGTAATCAGTAGGTCACCAGTTCGACTCCGGTAGTCGGCACCATTCTTTTGCCTCGATAGCTCAGTCGGTAGAGCAGC
>NZ_JACJFF010000015.1:74782-79891 GCF_014164465.1 Vibrio sp. SG41-7
GTACTTAACAAATAATGGTCTTTATAGACCTGATGTTGAGACAAGTAATTCCCCTTTAGTTCAGTTGGTAGAACGGCGGACTGTTAATCCGTATGTCGCAAGTTCAAGTCTTGCAAGGGGAGCCACATTCAAGAAAGCCAAGTCGAAAGACTTGGCTTTTTTTCGTTTGAGCAAAAGCTAACTCTATTCAGTATTGCCGCCAACTCAACATCAAGCCCAGATCATCCCCATAAAGTTAAAGCATCCCTTTCCTATCTCGACAGTACCCATCCTTGAATTCGTTCAAACCCTCTCGATACAAACTAAACCACCTCTGAAATTAAGCACCTTTAACCGCGTATCGTCACATGAAAACAAACAGCATGATAGACTGTTACTTTTTTTGCTTCGTAAATTTAATCTCCATCATGTTTTGATATCTTTCTGATATCTGCCCTACACGACTTAGATTAAGATTCGATGAATTATATCTAATACTAATTATTGAATCGCTACGCAGGAAAATATGAAATTAAAAACGCAAGCTTACTTATTATCGGGCATCATCTTGATCGCTCTGCTGGCGCTAACTGCTACTGGTTTATGGACCTTGAGAGTCGCTAGTAACATGGACAACAAAGCTCGTGTGACAGAGCTATTTAAAAGCGCATACAGCATTCTTACTGAAGTCGAAAAAATGGCTATTGATGGCACTCTAAAAGAGCAACAGGCCAAACAGCTTGCTACTCGCCTACTACGTAACAACATCTATAAAGACAATGAATACGTTTATGTTGCGGATGAAAACATGACGTTTGTTGCGACACCTCTGGATCCACAACTACACGGAACCAGCTTTAATGATTTTAAAGACGGTGATGGAAATAGCGTTGGCCAACTCATTCAACGAGTACTTGGCAATCGTACTGGCCAGATCATTGAGTACACCTGGACACAAAAACTTCCAGACGGAACAATTGAAGAAAAACTATCTATTGCAGAGAAGACTCCGCATTGGGGTTGGGTTGTAGGCACCGGTATCGGCTTCAATGAAGTCAATGCGCGTTTCTGGTCTACCGCTCAATGGCAGCTATTCCTTTGTGTGGTGATTGCGGGTCTTATCCTATCGAGCTTGATTGTATCCATTAAGCGAATGCTGGCACTTCTTGGCGGCGAGCCTAAAGATGTAAGAGAAGCGGTACAAGCCGTCGCAGAAGGCCGCATTCAAACCACTTTTGAAACTCAGGCAATAAACGGCAGTATTTATCACGCCGTACAACAAATGAGTAAGTCGTTAGCCGAGCTAGTCTCAAACCTTAATGCATCAATGCTGGCATTAAGAGGTGAGTTACAGCGCGTGGAAGATCGTGCAGGTTCTATAGCTCAGCTGACCGAGACTCAGCAACAGTCGACTGAGATGATCGCGACAGCTATGACGGAAATGGCCTCTTCAGCCAACAACGTTGCTGATTCAGCTGGCGATACTGCCCGTAATACTGACGAAGCTGATAAACAGAGCCAACATACTCAGCAGTTAATTCACAACACGGTAGATAACATTCAAGGTCTAGCAGGCCAACTAGGAACTGCCAGTGAAGCCGTCGCTAACCTAGATAGCGATGTACATAACATCGTTAAGGTCTTAGACGTCATCGGTGATATTGCAGAACAAACTAACCTTCTAGCGCTAAATGCGGCAATTGAAGCTGCGCGCGCTGGTGAACAAGGCCGCGGATTTGCGGTTGTGGCTGATGAGGTTCGTAACCTTGCAGGTCGAACACAATCAAGCACCAAAGAAATCCAGTTAATGATCAATAACCTTCAAGAAGGTTCTCGTAACGCAATAAAAACTATGGAAGTGTGTGCGACGACCAGTGAAAGCACCGTAACAGAGTCCCAGAATGCCTCTGAAGCTCTACAACAGATTGTTATCGCATTAGAGTCTATTTCATCGATGAGTCATCAAATCGCGACAGCCGCCGCTGAGCAGACTCAGGTGAGTGACGATATTTCGAAGCGTATCAATATGATCGAAGAAAGTGGCAACCAACTGAGTAATGTGGTGACAGAAAGTCATAACAGCACTCAAACTCTCGCCTCCCTTTCTAACGAATTAGAAGCTTGGGTTAATAGGTTTGAAGTAAAACACTAAACTCTCGAGTAAATTTTTAAATATAAAAGCACGTTTTCATACGTGCTTTTTTTGTTTCGGTGCCTATTCCGTCCAGTTAACCGTAGTTTCAGTATCTTTTAGAGCATGCTAGACCTAGGTTTTTAGCCCCAAACGAACAAAAACAATCCACTAAGTATAGAAAAACATCAAACGATACTTTTTTTGCAATTTAATGTTGACCCAGAACGCGAAAACACGTTTAATACACCTCGTCGCCCGGATAGCTCAGTCGGTAGAGCAGAGGATTGAAAATCCTCGTGTCGGTGGTTCGATTCCGCCTCCGGGCACCACAATTTATTTGTTGGTGTCCTAGACAACAACAGTAAAGCACAAAGAAATATTATGTGCCGACTTAGCTCAGTAGGTAGAGCAACTGACTTGTAATCAGTAGGTCACCAGTTCGACTCCGGTAGTCGGCACCATTTCTTTAAAGCTTTAAGAATAATTCCCCTTTAGTTCAGTTGGTAGAACGGCGGACTGTTAATCCGTATGTCGCAAGTTCAAGTCTTGCAAGGGGAGCCAAGTTAATCATCAAGCATAAGCTTTTTGATTCATGATGCCGACTTAGCTCAGTAGGTAGAGCAACTGACTTGTAATCAGTAGGTCACCAGTTCGATTCCGGTAGTCGGCACCATTCTCTTGATTAGAGACTAAACAATCAATTCCCCTTTAGTTCAGTTGGTAGAACGGCGGACTGTTAATCCGTATGTCGCAAGTTCAAGTCTTGCAAGGGGAGCCAATTAGAAAAGGCCGCATCACTGATGCGGCCTTTTTGCATATAAGGATCCAAACTTCTCCATGCAAGTACCTTCACCTCTCTAATTCCTTTTCGATTCAGTAACTAACAGTTTCATATTCTTCCAAACCTACCAAGCTTCATTCTTTAATTTGCTTTAAACTCTCACAGTAATAACCGATACATTCACGTATATGTCGGTCGTAACGAACTCGCTACCTAAGATATCTAAAGAATGAACCAAATAAGCTCTAGAAAGGTTCTGTTGATTACTTAACTTGAAGTGATATGCGATTCACTCTTTATCGAAACTATCCACCACAATAGCCCCCATAGACGCTGGCATGGAGATGACGATCACTCTTTTGATCGATACAATTGGGTCGCTTAATAAAGGTAGTTTATCCAAACAAGTTAGCACTAAAGCTACGACCATTGCCGTCATCACATAAGCAATAACTATTCTGAAAATAAACACCGGCAACCGAGCAACAATATCTTTCTGGAATACACTTTCATACGTATAAAAGCCAAGGAATACAGCAGACAATAGAAACAACAACAGCAAGTTAGCGGTAGGTAAAGTCTCCCCTAACTTCCACGCCTCTTCAGAAAAAGAAATCGGCACGGCTAAAGCAAAAGATCCGACAAAGATCTGGCTGGCATCTTCAAAGTTAAAGCTTAATTTCATAGTTCGACCCATTAGGTTTTAAGGCTTTATCTATTTTTAAAATAATCACAAAATTATCCGCCGATGATTTGGGAATTTTCTATTCTTACCAAGCAACAGAAATGACACTTCTTAGCTTAATATTAGTCGTAATAACCTAAACATAGCTTGAACTAACCAGCAAGAAATCAATATGTTCAGAGTAAAAGCGGTGAAAATAACTAATTCATATCGAGTCAACAAGCACATCAGAATCGAAGAGAGACCGGTAAACATCCTAAGATACCAGAGCCTAGAACCAGAGAATTTCAATCAGTTGGGTGATAAACATCACTTCACGTATAGGCACGGATACAGGGATGCTCTATTTCTTAGCTTGTATATCCTTCTGGCAGCACTTTGGCACACTACCTAGCAACTCCCACCTTCAAACTGAATCTAGTTCGATGTTCCCCTTTAAAATGCTTCGAACAAAGTGCTTAATGCTATCGAGAGTGGTTTAAGCTCAATGCATAACAAGAGCTATTAAATCGACTCATTAAGGGCTATAGCGTGCTTAGCAAAAGTCTCCATGATGGAGTCCTAATTACAAATCAGAAGCATCCTCTAGATTCACCGATAAGCCAGAAGTCAGGTTTCCTAAGAGAAGGGCTGTTAGCTGATACTTGAGGGAGACTCCAAGCACTGAGCAAGCAGGATGAGTTGTAATGCTTGTATAGTTTCAGGTATTGAATGGGCCGCTGAGTCAAAACAGTCTCACTACCTAACTTACAACATCGTATGGCTCGAGTATTTGATCAGTAAATTTAAAGTTTGAAGTCTTTCTTGTGTCAAACCACAATTGGAATCAGAAATGATGTGATTCTAGTCGTAGGATTGGGATTTCTGATAAATGACGGAATAATAGGGACGCGTTGGCTAGGAGGAAATCTTATGTGGAAGTCATTAGATGGAGGGGCGAAACACTATAATTTAGATGTAAAAAAGCCCCGCTATTGCTAGCGAGGCTTCTAAATAAATGGCGGAGTGGACGGGACTCGAACCCGCGACCCCCGGCGTGACAGGCCGGTATTCTAACCAACTGAACTACCACTCCGCAGTGTCTATTCAGCATAATGCAATTTAAGCCTGACGATGTCCTACTCTCACATGGGGAAGCCCCACACTACCATCGGCGCTATTGTGTTTCACTTCTGAGTTCGGCATGGAATCAGGTGGGTCCACAATGCTATGGTCGTCAAACAAATTCTGTTGTCAACTTGATGAATCAAATCAACTAAATAATGGTGCTGATACCCAGACTCGAACTGGGGACCTCACCCTTACCAAGGGTGCGCTCTACCGGGCTGAGCTATATCAGCAATTCAGGAATCGTTTAAAGACGATTCTGAAAACTTTTTGTCTTCACTTTTTAAAAGTGAAAATAAATTTAAAGCCTGGCGATGTCCTACTCTCACATGGGGAAACCCCACACTACCATCGGCGCTATTGTGTTTCACTTCTGAGTTCGGCATGGAATCAGGTGGGTCCACAATGCTATGGTCGCCAAGC
>NZ_JACJFF010000160.1:0-8893 GCF_014164465.1 Vibrio sp. SG41-7
ATTTTGAGCCAAAGGTTGAAGATAACTTCCGAACTGAAAGCGACTAACAACGGGTCTTTGACCCGTATCCGGACTTTCAGTCCGTAATACTAACCCACCTACTTTAGTAGGTGGTTGTTAAGTTTTGATGTCGATGCAACACTGGTTGATACCCAAGTGGTTATCGACAATATTTGGAAAAAATGGTGCAAGACTGTTGGTGTTCGTTTTGAAACCATGAGTGAGTATATCCACGGGCGAAAAATCGAAGAGACACTGAGCTGTATTGGCATGGAATTCTCCAATGTCACTGAGGTCAATAAAGTCAAAACTATTGCGACCCAAGAGATGAAGCGCGCCAAGGCTATACCAAATTCCCATGATTTTTTATCAAAATTAGGCCCGGATTGCTGGTCAATCGCAACGAGTGGACCTAGAGCGGTCGCAACAACAAGCTTGAAAGCCTCCGGTTTTACGTTGCCAAAGGTCATGATTTGTGCCGAAGATGTGGTACGAGGTAAGCCAGCACCGGATCCTTTCCTTAAAGCCGCAGAAGCTTTGGGCGCAAAACCCGAAGATTGCGCTGCAGTTGAAGATTCACCATCTGGCGTACTATCGGCCAAGCAGGCAGGATGTTTCACGATCGCTCTATTAACCAGCCATACCAGAGAAGAATTAAAATCAGCAGATTTGATCGTAAATGGGTTTGATGAGCTCAAACTTACCTGCAGTCCGATTGGAACCTATCAGATTCATCGTGCTTATTAGAAAGATCCTTTAATTTTATCGTAAGAGGAATAGATAACAATGAAACTAGTATCGCCCTCAAAAGAATTTGAGTCCGCTTTTAAGGTGTATTACCAAGACTTCTTGGAGCACGACATCGATAACTCTGATTATTACAAAGACGGTGTTCTTGATTTTTCTCGTTATATTGAATGCTTAGATGATGAGGCTAGAGGCGTTAACTTACCCGATGGTTATGTGCCATGTAATCATTATTGGTTGGTAAATGATGAAGGAGAGATACTCGGCGCCATTCGTGTTCGTCATCGCATCGATAATGAGTTTCTTTCACTGGAAGCGGGGCACATTGGCTACGATATTGCTCCCTCAAAGAGAGGTTCTGGCTACGGCAAGGCAATGCTCAAATTCGCTATTCCAAAAGCGAGCTCTCTGGGTATTAAACAAGCTTTGATTACCGCGGACGAAGACAATATAGCTTCACGAAAAGTCATTGAGACAAATGGTGGTAAGTTTGAAAAAATAGTTTTTGGTAAAGTCTTTCCTGGCCCAGTAGCTCGTTATTGGCTTGACTGTCAGTAACGCAATACAGTTTAGGTGACAGATAAAAAGGAATTTTGATGTTCAAAATAGAGACTGCTAGGTTGGTTCTAAGAGACATGACGTTTGAGGATCAAAGCGCGTTTGTCGCTATGTCACAGGATGCGAAATATCAGCGCTTCTATGATGAGAGTGATTGTGAGCCTAGTAAATACCATCAACTCACCCAATTGTTTGTTGAACAGGCTAAGGAAGCTCCTCGCCAGTCCTATCAATTAGCTGTTGAAAGCAAAGAGTCAGGGAAGTTTATCGGAACCGTGTGTTTGCGCCTTGAAGATAACCAGCAAGCTTCAATGGGCTGCGCTTTTGCGAGAGAAATTCAGGGGAAAGGGCTACCCACAGAAGCGGCCAAAGCGCTGGCTGGTTTTGGGTTTTCAGAGTTAGGGGTTCATCGAATTTATGCGGAAACCATTGGTGAGAACCTAGCGGCGATAAGATTGTGCAAGTCACTTGGAATGAGACAAGAAGCTTGCTTTAAAGAGCACCGATTCTTCAAAAATAAGTGGTGGGATACCGTTGTATTAGCGATGCTTCGCTCAGAGTGGGAAGGTGTAAGTAATGGAGAGTGAACGACTAAAATTAACGCCTCCTTCATTAATCCACACTGATGAAATGTTTAACGTTGTTCAAGAATGTATGGCTGAGCTGTCCGAATTCTTGCCTTGGGTTTCTGAAGCCATAACTCGGCAACAACTTGAATTTAATACTCAAGAGGCCGCCAGTAATTTCTCTAATTTTATGGGGGAGTTTTGGTTCAATATTATTGAAAAGAACACTGAGGCGTTCATCGGAGCCATTGGTTTTATTATCCGCGACGATTCTGTACCTTGTTTTGAAATCGGTTATTGGCTACAAACTTCGAAAACTGGATTTGGTTATGTGAGCGAGGCGATCCAACTTGTCGAAGAGTTTGCCTTCTTCAATAAAGGGGCAAAGCGGGTTGAAATAAAAATGGCCGCAACGAATTTGAAAAGTCAGGCAGTGGCGAAGCGATGTGGCTACCAGCAAGAAGCATGTTTAGCTAATGCTCGGCGTTTACCTTCTGGAGAGTTAGATAACACGCTGGTTTTCGCCAAAACGTGCTTGTTTTAATTTATTCTAAAAATCTGAATAGATACTTTGTATTGTATCCGTTTCGAGTGGCGGATCTATTGCTCGAAGATAACCATGACTTAGTGCAGAAAGGTTATGGTTGGATGCTAAAAGTACTCAGTCAAAGAGAACCTCAACAGGTTATTGGTTATCTGAATGCTAAGTATGCCTCAATACCAAGAGTGGCTTTTCGCTACGCGATTGAAAAGTTTGATAATGAGATTAAGCGAGAGTTGATGTCGCTTTGACTAGCGGCGTTTGAAGCCAAATTATAACCACAACACCCTAACGTAAACCGCATTTAACTATGTAGAGGTTTCTGTAGCAGTTTTTGTTTTTTGGAGAAGTTTGAAATGAGTGTCACTATCAGTTTGGCCCAAATTCCTGTCATAAGAGGCAACTGGAGAGAAAACCTAAAGCAACATCTAAAAATGATAGAGCAATCTTCAAATTACAATGCGGATGTGGTTGTTTTCCCCGAGCTATCACTGATTGGCTATGAGCTTGATTTGGCCCAAGAGTTTGCGTTGTCTCTTGAACCATCAAATTTTGAAGAATTATCTCGTGCTTCGGTTCAAAGTGAGATGATTGTTGTGGCTGGTTGTCCCCTGCGAGTTCCAGACTTATCCCATCCCACCATAGGTGCTGTTGTTTGCTTTCCTGATGGTCGGGTTGAGTTCTACTCTAAACAGCACCTGCATGATGGTGAAGGTGAATACTGCTCCACTGGCGATGTTGACTATGTATTTAATGTCAACGGTCATAAAATCGCGCTAGCAGTATGTGCTGACTTCATAGAGGCGGATCACTCCCGACGAGCCAAACATCTGGGTGCTGATATCTATTTAGCGAGCGCTTTAATCTCTGAGAATGGCTTTGACCCGGATTCTAAAATCTTATCGGGAATTGCGTCGGAACACGGTATACCAGTATTACTGAGCAACCATACCTCTGTGACGGGAGGCTGGGAAACGTGTGGTAAGAGTTCGATTTGGAATTCGCAAGGAGAGCTCGTGATCAGTGCAAACTCCAAAGAGAGTGGCATTGTTCTATGTACTATCTCGGGCTGTGAAACGGATCTTAATCTAACTGGAAAGTGGCATGCTAAATCAATCTAGAGGTATCGACAAAGACGGGTTCATCGAAACCCCATACTCTCATAAGAATATCGCTCCCGAATTCCAAGATGCCGTGAATGCTGTTATTGATTCGTTGTTAAGTGGCCTTCCGAATCAAATTGATGGTATCTACTTATACGGAAGTGTGTCGAGAGGCACGGCGGTTGTTGGTCGCTCGGATTTGGATGTTTCTATCATACTCAATACACCGATTAACCCAAAAGAGAAGCGAGTATTTCAGCTCCTTTCCGACACCATTCCCAAAGCATATCCCCAAGTCAGTAAGCTTGATATCGACCCTGGCTTTCTTTCTGAAGTGCTGCAACCACAAGAAAAATTCCATTGGCAGTTTTGGCTCAAGCATTGTTGCTGTTGTATTTGGGGGAATGATCTATCTATAAATTTTCCACGATATAAGCCCAGTAATGAAATAGCCCAAGCTCTTAATGGCGATTTATCGACTTTTCTTAAGCAAATGCCCTCGAGTTTCAAAACAATGACTGATGCGGATGTCGTTAAGGTAATTGGCAAAAAGTTAGTGCGAGCGACGTATTACTTTGTGGCCGAGCAAGACGGCAGTTGGTACACCAATCTGAGCCAGTGCGCTGCAGTCGCCAAGCGCTATTACTCCAATCAAAGCGACGATATTGAGCTAGCTCATCAATACGCTCTCGGAAATTTGATATCTAAAACGGAAGCTTTTGAATTGTATGAAAGGCTGAGCAAAAAGCTGATTCGAGAGTAGGTGAATCGGCTAGTCAATTTGGAGGAATGGTGGTATATGCATACCACTTCGCATTTGTTTTATAAGTTATGGTCAGTTTAATGTTTAAAAAACTGATGTGTTGTAGTTTCTCTCTTTCGTTATCGATAAGTGCGTGAGGAACAAGAATGTACGCCAATAAGTATTCAAATTTTTGGAGACGCTTCTTTGCTATCTGGATAGATTCAATCGTATTTTTGCCATTGGAATGGATAGATGATTACGTGCTTTCTGGAGTGATTAGTTCAGTTGGTGTTTTTGCTTGGGGAATTGTGAATTCACTAATAGGGATTACTTACTACGTTGGTATGCATGCCAAATATGGACAAACGATTGGTAAGATGGTCACGAGAGTAAAAGTGGTCGATGTATCTGAAAGCAGAAACCTAACCCTCAAACAGTCTTGTATGAGAGATATTGTCCCAATCATGCTTATACCTTGTAGTCTCTATGCTTATGCACAACTGTCGTTCTACGGCCAAACCTGGGAAAGCTTAGAGCAAGGCCGAGCCTTTATTTTTGTTGGTTACGCAATGATTGGTTGGGTTCTCTTAGAGTTCATCTCTATGTTGTTTAATCACAAACGCAGAGCGATTCACGACTTCATTGCGGGCTCTGTTGTCGTAAAGAAAGTCTAAATATATAAACTATGGCCTAAGGAACCCCCGATGGATGTCCACGAGTGTGTCTCTTTTATCTTGCTGAACGAATCACAAGTATTGCTAGAAAAGCGTAGTGAGTCTAAGGAGACCGATCCCGGCTTAATCACTATACCTGGCGGCCATATTGAACACGGTGAAAACCAGGTTCAGACACTCTTTCGTGAGATCGATGAAGAGCTTAATGTTGTTCCGATTGATTACCAATACTTGTGTTCGCTTTACCATCCTACGAAGGAACTTCAGTTGATTCATTATTTTATCGTGAGTGACTGGGAAGGAGATATCACCACTCAAGAGGCTGATGATGTTAAGTGGTATTCACTAGGTTCAGCTCCTGTTGGTATAGCAGCCGATGGTATTGCTTTGAAAGAAGTAGAGCGCGTGGGTAGATATCTTTAGTTTGGATTCGAACACATATTTACGACGTTTTTGAGGGCTCAAAAACGGTGAAACCCCGATGTTGGTAGCATCGGGGTTTCGAATTTCTAGATTTCTCGACTGGTAAGATCGATTATCTTTTCTATGCAGAAGGCTTGGATTAATCCAATCTTATTCCTTGGTAGGGAATTAGATACGGATGAAGTCCATGTGCTCAACTTTAGGCTTGAACGCGTGACGTTGAACGTCTTGCGGCTTAACCTTAACTTCTGCGCCGTCAATCACTAGAGTGATTGTTTCGTAGAATTCAGGCTTATCCATTTGGTTGATCACTTCAGCGTGAACAAGTTCGATAGCTACAGCTGCTGCTTCGCCACCGTAGATTACAGCTGGGAATTTACCAGCGTGACGTAGGCGGCGGCTCGCACCTTTACCTAGTTCAGTACGTACTACTGCTTCAAATTTCATAGTTTTACTCTCAAATTAGTAAAAATTAACTTCACACCTCAATGCGACCTTGAGTATGTGGTAAAGCTTAGGCATAAACTAGTTCATGCTTAAGCGAGCGCGGATACTAACATCACATTCAAATCTGAGCAAGTCAGAAGCCCATCTCAAAGTGAATTTCCTTCGATAAATGATTCGTTTGGAGATAAAACGTTCACTAGCGCTTACTTACCCCATTTTATCGTCTTTTATATTGCCTATCTTATCTATTTATAGCGCTGCTAAATCATCAAGTTAATGAACGGAAAATGAATGTTTGCCTAAGACTTGGTTAAGGCTTGGTTGGTTAATCTTAGTGTTAATTAAACAGCAGAATGAATAGGTGAAAATATGGAACCGGTAAGCATTGTCGTAATTACGCTAAACGAAGAGAAACGCATTAGCCGCTTAATGGAAGAGTTGAGCGTGCAAACCCACCAAGAGTTTGAAGTGATTGTTGTCGACTCGAACAGTGAAGATAACACCAGAGAAGTGGTGCAAGCCTATGAAAACGCGTTGCCAAAATTAACGGTTCATCATATGGAAAACCGTGGTGTGAGCCTTGGTCGTAACACGGGTGCTTCATTGGCGCAATACAACCGAATCCTTTTCCTAGATGCCGATGTGAGCTTGCCTCGAAACTTCCTTGCGAAAGCGCTTTATGAACTAGAAGAGAAGAAGCTTGAAGTGGCGGGTGTGTATATGAGCTCGAAAGGTCTGCCGCTTATACACAAGTTTGGTTACGGGCTATTTAACGCAGGCTTGTTTACTACCCAGTTCTTTTTTCCGACGGCGATTGGCGCATGTATTTTCTCGACTAAACGCGCGCATGATGAGATCGGCGGTTTCGATGAAGAGATCGTCCTGTGTGAAGACTGTGACTACGTAAAACGTGCGAGCAAAACATGGCGATTTAGATTCCTGAATATGACCTTTGGTTTTGACCCACGTCGTTTAGACCAAGATGGCGTTGTGAAGACAGGCTCAACTTATCTTAAAGCCAATGTAAGACGCTTCTTCAAAGGCGAAATGCGTAACAACGAGATGAACTACAAGTTTGGTCACTACAAAGAACAGTAAGTATTGAGGTTGTTATGTTTGATGGACTAGGGCTGTTTCTGGGGGCATTGGGTGATGCTCTCATTGGCCCAAACCTATTTGTACCGGGAGAGCCCTTCTTTATCGCAGCGGGCTTTCAACTGTATTCAGGTGCATGGATGGCGTTGGTTTTGGTGATGCTAGGCGGTTTGCTTGGTGACCAACTCAGTTATTTCATTGGTTATAAATACGGTGCTAAGGCGCAACGAAGGCTCATTAAGTTTCGTCCTAAAACCAAAAGATTGATCGCGCGCTGCCGCTATCTGGTTGCTCGTAAAGGCACATACATCATTCTTTTTGCTCGCTTATTAGGGCCTATCGCTTGGGTTGTGCCATTTATAGCTGGCTCGCATCGTGTACCGTGGCGTAATTTTAGTGTGTTGGCGTTTATCGGCTTGGCTCTTGGTGGTGGACAGTTCATTGCTTGGGGCATGTTACTGGCGCACGGCGTTGAAAACTTCCCGTGGCTTAATAGTCTTAAGATATTTATCTCTGAGCATAATAGCTTGATCGTCGGTGTGTTCGCGGTATCGGTTTTCACCATTATTGGTTATCGAATGAAGTGGCGACGCTTGGTACTTAAGTCGAGTGCGCTGTTGTTGGCGTGGGTATTGTTTGCGAACTACGCTCACTTTTTCTGGAAAGCGGACGATTTTCAGAATCAACCAGAGTCGGTTCAAATTGACAAGGTTGACTGGAATTCGGTTACCTATAAAGCGTTCCCTGGCAAATCTTCGTTTTACTCGGCACAAGCGATCAACGTAATTTATGTTGGAGCAACCCCAAGAGATTTAATGAAGCAATTAGGCTGGATAGAGAATCAAACGTTCTCTCGAAATGAGATTGAATGGGCTGGTTATCTCGCATTGCTTAGAGACAAAACGCCGCCAGTGTCCGATTTATATTGGCGAGACAAGCCGCAAGATATGGCGTTTCAATTACCGGGTAACTTGATGAAGCGTAGCCATACTCGCTGGTGGCGTGCTGGTGTTGATATTATAACTAACCAGCCTCAGTGGTTAGGCGCAATTAGTTATGATGATGGCCTTAAAGTCACCCCTTACTCGGGTATTGTTACCATACTTCATAACATCGACCCTAATGTTGATGAAGAACGAGATAGGCTCGCTAATCAGATACGAACGTCATTACCAGATATTGATATAGACAAGTACCCATTGGCTACGGTGGAAGTGATCGATGACGATCATGACTATTATACTGATGGCAGGATCTTGATGATCGGAGTAGCAACCTACCGTGATGATTCACAAGCTTTGGATGTTGCTGTGAACGATATACAGAGTGATATATAAGAGCGACCAGCTCGAGCCTTGTTTGAACCCTCCGTCAAACAAGGCTTTGCAATTTCTACTGGACTGTACCTATACAAACATAACCCCTCTCATGTAATTCCTCGGCTATAAATTTTTCAACTTTGACTATGCTGATTAAGGGCGAACAAGCAGCGAAAGCTGAGGATAACGTTATGCAAATGAATCCGATTGGTTGGTTTGAAATATATGTTGATGACATGTCGAGAGCAAAAACTTTTTATGAATCAGTATTTAAAGTGACGCTGGACAAGTTAGACAATGAAACCGGAATCGAAGTTGAGATGTGGGTATTTCCTTGCGATATGGGGAAATATGGCGCCACAGGAGCTTTATGTAAGATGTCCGGTGTAAAAGCGGGAGGCAACAGCACCATGGTTTACTTCTCTTGTGAGGATTGTGCCACAGAAGCCAGTTTGGCAGCGGCCAATGGTGGCGCGCTACAAGTACCCAAAATGGACATTGGTGAGCATGGTTTTATCAGTGTAGTGAGTGACACGGAAGGCAATATGATGTATGCGCCCCATGAACCCACGGGGCGATGTTGTTAATGTTTGAAGCTCCAAGGTAGGAGCGCATCGATATCAGGCTCAGCTTTCGCTAGCTCTTTCATGCACTTGACCATGTAGTCGTAGAGGA
>NZ_JACJFF010000161.1:0-8884 GCF_014164465.1 Vibrio sp. SG41-7
TCAACTGCTGATAATTCATGGTAGTACTGCTTGTTTCTTTGGCGAGAAGAGCGTACCACTTTCGGCAGTTGGCTTTCTCTTCTACACCTTTCCATGAATGTCGCAGTTATTATCTGAAATCGGGTATAACTAAGGCCTCGCGTGTGCGAGGCCTTTTGTTATTTGGAGGTTTTGCTAGATACATTTATTCCCAATGTGCGAGCAATGATCGCATCGTTCACTCGTTTATGGTCCCTAAACTTGTGCCTCATAGTTATATAAATGATCCAACAACCACCCTTAGATACGTAATTAGCACCGCTGTTATTAGTAATTGCTGACCGAATCTAGTGGTGCTTTCTACTGATAATAATTTTAACTATGTGTTTAGGACGTCCTGCTATGGCTAAGAAAATAATATTCATTCATGGTCGCGCTCAAAAGCCCGATAAAGCTCCCCTTCAAGCACTCTGGTACGAGGCCGTAGAACATGGCTTGCAGCGAGATTGTGGACACTCAAGTTCATTACAAGCTTTTAAAGATGTCGATAAACGGTTTGTCTATTACGGTGAACTATCAAACACGTTGCTAGAGAAACCAACGGAAGACCCTGCAAGCCGACAACAAGCGCTGTCTCAACTCAAAAAGTACAAGACAAGTCAGTTCAATAAAACAACGTATAACCAGGTATCTAAAATTGGTTTTCTAAAAGAGGCGTTAGCAGATACATTTTCATCGCTATTTGGAAAGCTAGGTGTGGCTGAGACACTCATAACGAAGGTCGCACCGGACATGGCGCATTATTGGTATGAAGATACCTATTTTGGTAGCGATGTTAGGCATAGGCTAATGGTTGAACTGAAGGAAGCGCTTGATAATCAGGATGATGTGATGATTGTATCGCACAGTCTCGGGTCGATGATCAGTTATGACGTGTTATGGAAGCTGTCTCATTACGGAGAGTATAGACACGACTATGGTGCGGATAAGAAGGTCAATTTATTGCTTACGCTCGGGTCACCGTTAGGAGATGAAAACGTAAAAGATAGGCTAAAGGGGAGCCGCTTGAAAGATGAAAAGAAGTACCCGTTAAACATTCAGCAATGGATAAACATATCGGCAGAAGATGACTTTATCTCTCATGACAGCAAAATTAAAAATGACTTTAAAGATATGCTTAAACTGGGTCTGATACCCGGCGGAATGAAAGATATCCACCCAATCTATAACCTCAATATTCGCAACGGAAAAAGCAATCCGCATGCTTCCATCGGCTATCTCGTTAACCCTAAATTCATCACAGTACTGGATGAATGGCTCTCCAGTTGATTTGGTTTACCATCGTAAATTGCTAGCTGCTTGTTCGTTGAAACTTAGACAAAACAAGGCCTCGCGATTGCGAGGCCTTTTTGTGTTCCGACTAAAACTAAATATTAATCGAGCTTAACGAAAACTTGGGATAATCGCCGGTATGCCCGGTAGAAGACCAACCAACGCCATTACACCACTAAGCACAATAAACATAGTGCCAGGCAACACCCAACGGCTCATTTTACTCAGTTCACTACTACGTTCTTTACAACCGACTAAGCCTAAATTATCCAACAGCATGGTGAGAGCCCAGCCAAATGCAGGGTTAACGAGCGCTGAAGAGAACACAACAATCGCGGCCGATTGGGTGGTTTTTCCTTCACGAGTCATTTCCATTCCAGCTTCTAGCAATGGAACAAATACCCCAACAATCAGCGCCACACACAGTACAGGTTGCCAGATAGCTAAATCCATCGGGTAACCCCAAACTGCGGCGATGATACAGAACAGAGCTGTGAGTAGCGCGCCAGCAGGAATAGGGCGTTTAGCTATCGCCGCTGGTACGATGTAAGTACCCCATGAAGAAGTAAAGTTAGTACCACCAAGCAGAGAACCGAACGTTTGGCGAATTGATGCCGTGGTCATGGTGTCGTCAATGTTCATGTGTACTTTTTCGGTACGTTCTGGATAGCTGATTTTTTGGAATACTTGATGGCCTAAGAAATCTGGTGACCACATAGCCACAGCTAAAATAGCAAACGGCAATACCACCATGAAGTGTTCAATCGTTGGTAGGCCTAGCATCCAACCTGTATCTTCTCCCCACCAATACATAGGGTTCATGTTAGGCAAACCTGGCTCTGTGTGGAAAGCAAATGGGGCACCCATGGCAAATGCAATCGTACCACCCAGTAAACAACTAAGAGGTACGGCTAACCAGCGCTTACGGAAATGTTCTAATAACGCGTATAAAATGATGGTGCAAAAGATCACGACAAACGCGATATGGCTCATGCCAATTCCTTCAGCCCAAGCGAACAGCTTTTTCACTTGAGAGGCGGTTCCAACAAAGCCAAGGTAGAGCAATAGGCCGCCACATACGCCTTTACTGGTGAGGTTGGCCAACATACTGCCACCTTTACTGATGGCTAAGATTAGGCCAAAAGCGCCAATCAGCAACCCAAACGCCATAGGGTGTCCGCCTGCTGCAACCACAATTGGAATTAAAGGGATGAGTGGGCCGTGTGTACCTGCGAGGTTCGCGGTCGGCAATAGGAAGCCAGAGAAAATAATAATGAAAACAGAGGCGATGAGGAGTTCATAACGAACGTTTTCTAGAATGAAGTCTTCATTTAATCCGAGAGCCCCCGCAAAGGTAGCAGCAATCGCGCCCACCATCACAACTTTACCAATCGTAGCGGCCATCGCTGGGATGGTGTCTTCTATTTCGAATCGATAATCTTTAAACGGCAAATTAGGACGCCAGCGTTTAGGCGCCATGATTTGTAATTCATGCTCTAAATATTGTTCGCGGGAATCAAATTCCGATCTTGGTTTGTGTTGTTGTTCATAGGTGAGTTCATCCTCATTGGCTTGAGGCTTCTCTGTTTGTATATGTGCGGACTCTAAAGTAGTGCTCATTTTGATTCCTTTCGTTCACACTCTGAGGTGTGTTATTCCAACAAACGTTGTTGACTCACGGCATGAGGTGTAAACAATGCGTCAACTTATAATTAAAAATTCATTAACATTTAGTTGTTAGTACCTTATACCAAACCAAAAAAAACAAATAGACTCAGTCGGTTAGACATTAGTCGTAGAGTCGGACGACTAGTATTAGACCCTGTAGATAGTATGTGTCTGTTTATTGGTAGGCTCTTGATTTCAGGAATAACAAAGTCACTTTCAACAACAAATGGTTCGACTCTAAAGGCCCAGAAAAAAGTCCAACGACTTACGTTTGGCTGCATGCTTGGTTGCGTTCTGGTGTGATTTGATAGTGACATCTGGTTCAGTTTTATGTTGGATATATTGGGTAATAAGCAGGGGTAGGGATTGCCTCTAGTAGCTCAATTTCTCCTACGTTTGGCCCCTGATAGTGTTAGAATCTCCGCATCAGAATTATCGAGAAACTAGGTATTTATAAACAATGTTTATCCATCACGTAAACGGCATCGACTGGCTGGTGATTACAGCTTTTGAAGAACTGAAACCGATGTTTATTGAAGATGCTGGTCCCATCCCAGCTTACTTCTCTACCACCAGTGAATTGAGCCTGATTGATCAAGCCAAGCGTAGCTATGGATTTTTGCCTAAACTCCTCGGTGTGATCACTGATACCGGCACGTATCAAAGTGAAAATCTTGAAGAAGATTTGAACCCACAGCTAGCGTGTATAGTGGAAGGGCGTGGTCGGGTGTTTATCTATCACGGCGACTATGTGGCTTTTGTGGATGACGAGCAAACCTTCATTACCCGTATGGACTGAGAGTGACTCGGTGAGTTGAGATCTGCGAATTGGTAAATCAGCGAGTTAGCTCCCCTAGAATTAGAAACTAAAGGATTAATACGATGGAAAAAACGATCTCATTAGTACTTGGCAGTGGTGGCGCAAGAGGCTTGGTTCATGTTGGAATCATCCGTTGGTTAATCGAGCATGGCTATCAGATAAAATCCATCTCTGGCTGTTCAATTGGCGCACTTATCGGTGGTGTCTACGCGGCGGGCAAGTTGGATGAATTTGAAGAATGGGTCACCAGTATCGACCAATCGGATATGGCTATGATGTTGGACTTTTCATGGCAATCGAGCGGTATCTTCAAAGGGGACAAGATCATCGAAACGCTGCGTGGGCTGATCGGCGAGATTTCAATTGAAGATCTGCCCATCCCTTATACCGCAGTTGCTGCCAACGTCGCCGAAGAAAAAGAGGTTTGGCTGCAATCCGGTTCTCTGTTTGATGCCATTCGCGCCTCCATCTCTTTGCCACTGTTCTTCACTCCACATGTCATTAATGGTGAAGTGCTGATTGATGGAGGAGTGCTCAATCCCGTACCGATTGCGCCTACCTTTAGTGATAAGACAGACTTTACTCTGGCTGTGAACTTAGGTGGTGAACCTGAGATGCTTCAACAGGAAACGATACCGGTTTCCCTACCTACAAAAGAGAGCAATCTGCATGAGAAGGTTGTTCACTTTATCGATAATCTTGGTAGCAGTGTAAAAAGTAAAATGAGCTTCAATTTTGCTGCCTACGACATTGCCAACCAAGCGTTTGATGCGATGCAATCGACCATTGCTCGCCAAAAACTGGCCGCTTATCCCGCCGATATTACGCTTGAGGTCCCACGTAATGCTTGTGGCACCTTAGAGTTTGATCGCTCACAAGAGATGATAGACAGAGGCTACCATTTGGCACAGGCTAAACTGGGCAACCGACTTTAATGTATTTGCTGCTGAATGAGAGTAATTATGGAAACTGAACTAAAAGAGCTTGAACTCCAAGAGCTTATGGCAACAAAAGATGTCATCGTACTCACCAGCATAGAAGAGCCTGCGGTATCTTGGCTGATAGAGTGCTATCAAGAGAACGCTGATATCCAGATTATCGAGAACGCTCACCAATTAGATACTGAAGCGGTTTTGGCGCAATGCCGAAGCAGCCTGAGTGAAAGTAAAAAGGTCATACTTACCGCGCAGTTTCCCAACTGCCTATCATCAATCTCGCTTCACTGTGTAATGAGAAGCGCAAGTCATTGACCAATATTGAGTTATCCGGCTGGGACGAAGAAAAACGCCTTCCTCACTCTTTTAGCAGTATCTAGGTCATAGTAGCTTCTAGCTTCTAACGGTTTATTGGTAACAGCAGTCGCTAGTCTTTTGAGTTTCTATGTTGACGTAAGCCCACAAGGTATGGACTTCACTTCAAATGCCTTCCGCCATCAAGGTGCAAGGTTCTTCCTGTCATGTAGTGACTGGCCAACACAAACTTGATGCCATCTATTATTTCCTCAAAGCCCGCTTCTGTCGGGATCAGAGCTTTCTGCAGCGCTTTAGTTTTGTATGCCTCATCGTCATGTTCATTGAACTTAATCATGGCTGGAGAGAGGGTATTTACTTTTACCTTGGGAGCCAGCATTGCTGAAAACGATAGCGTCAGGTTGTTGAGTGCAGCTTTACTGGCCGCGTAAGCAATGTGTTTTTTACTGCCTTTTTCCGCAACGTAATCACTGATGTGGATGATGTCTGACGTTTTATCGCCAGACATCAGTTGGTCTTTGAGCGTTAAATTGAACAGATAAGGTACGGTGGCGTGAATCGTCATCATCTGGTGCATGATTTGTGATGCATTTTCACTGGGGTTTGTCTTGTTCTCCGGCTTCCAGTCGGAAGCGTTATGTATGATGGCTCGAAGTGTCTTATATTCTTGACCAACGTAATGAAGAAAGCCCTCTAGGCTGCTTTGTTGATAAAAGTCTACCTGTTGTAAGTCGGCTCCACTGTCGCGCAACAGTTGCAGTTGAGGATAGTCGCTGCGGTAAGTGCCAATTACTTTGTATCCATCCGCTAAAAGTTGCTGCGCCAGTGCGAATCCGAGTCGCTTTCCCACGCCGGTTATTAGTATCGTTTCACTCATCGTAAAAACTCAGCTCTGGTTTGAGGGTTAGTTTTGAAAATACCACCGAGAGCGGTCGTTGAGGTTTCAGAGTTTGCATCCATGACACCTCTGGATTTAACGCAGTAGTGAGTGGCTTTAATCGTCACGGCCACGTTTTCTGTTTCGACTAGAGTCTGTATCGCAACTAGGATTTGCTGAGTAAGGCGCTCTTGTACCTGAGGACGCTGAGCAAAGAATCGAACAATACGGTTGATTTTAGACAACCCGAGTATCTTGGTTTCAGGGATATAGGCCACTTCTGCTAAACCATCGATGGTAATGAAGTGATGTTCGCACGTCGACGTTAAGTCTATGTTCGACACCTTGACCATTTCATCAACCGACATTTTGTTTTCTATAACGCTGATTTTTGGGAAGTTATCGTAATCGAGCCCTGAAAAGATCTCGTGAACGTACATTTTTGCAATGCGATGAGGTGTTTCAGCAAGGCTGTCGTCGGTTAAATCCAGCCCAAGCGTACTGACCACTTCCGTTAACAGACCTTTGATGCGGTTGTACTTCTGGTTGGGATTCATTTCGCTCGGTGTCATTGGGGTTTCAAGTCCTTTTGCGAGCAAAGCTTCTCTTACTTTTTCAGCTTCTGTATTCAGCATGACTCTCTCCTTATGAGTTAATTTTCGAGCTCTGCTTCATAGCTAAGCGTGAGTGAAACGGAGTCGGCAAAACGTAGGGCATGAGGCTTATCAATTCTCACTTGAGCGTATCGTACCCATGGATGATCGATACAAATGCCGAGTACGACGCTGGTTAACTTTTCTAAAAGCAGAAATCTTCCGGATTCGACATGTTGAATGATCTTCTTGCAGATGTTTTTGTAGTTGAGTGCGTTCTCCACATCATCTGAGAGGCAAAGGTTGTTAGCGGGGTAGTGGATCTCTGCATTGATAACGATGTCTTGCTGCTTAGACTTTTCTTCTTCGTTGAAGCCGATGAAGGTTCTTAGTCTGAGATTTGTAATGGTGATAATGGCGTTGTGATTCATAACAGTGTCCAATCCTTAGAGAGTGAAGTCAGGTACGTGCTTGTTTTAAGAAAAGATCAGTAAAGCTCACGCGATTAAGAGTTCAGTTGTTCCTTTTGCAGCTGTTCCTTTCGCAATTGTTCCTTTCGCAATTGTTCCTTTCGCAATTGTTCCTGTTGTAGCCGTTCTTTTTTCAGTCATGTAGAGGCTAGGTGAAACTGATATCGAAAGGGATGGGTTCGGTTTTCTGACTTAACTGATCGAAGTTTTCCCAGAGCTGCTGATATGAGATGTCTAGAGTGGGGTGACGTTCTTGCGCAGCAATATCGACTAACGGCCTGAGCACAAAAGCGTACTCGGTGATTTCGCCTCTAGGCAGCTCTACGCCATCGATAACACCCACTTGATTACCATAAAGAAGGATGTCGATATCCATCGTCCGTGAAGCATAGGCTTTGGTCTGACGCTTGCGATCGTTCTCTGATTCGATTTGATGTAGAACTTTAACCAGCTCTGCGACTGGGAGGTCACATTCGAACCCAACGACTAGGTTTAAGAAGTTATCCCCTTTAAAACCGACAGGCTCGCAATCGTAGAATTCAGAAATGTGTAGGGGCGCAAAGCGGTCATGCAATGCTTTGAGTGATTCTGTGACGTGATGTTCGCGTTTAATGTTGCTTCCGATGCTGACATAGACGGTGGCCATAGTCTTTCCCTCCTTTTAAACAGCCTATACGTCCGACTTGCTATGAAGATCAGCTATGCATCCTTTTAATGGTAGGAAGACAAAAGAAAAATACGGTTCTGTTACAAGTTTTGCCCGTTTTGAGCCCGACAAAAGGGCACCTGTGAGCTAGAAAGTGCCACGAGTACAAACTCAGCCGATGAAGGTATTGGACAAAAATGTGTGAGGGAAAAATGAATATGATCGGTCATGAATAACTATAGGTATGGAAAGTCGCTTAACGTAGCGTCCAGTATTGATGGTGCCGATCACTGACAAGTATACGGACCTTCATGACAATATGCTTTTTCAAATATTTTAAATCATGCTCTCTAATGCCTATCAATAAAAAAGCCCAAACAAAGGATTGGGCTCAATTCAATAATCATGAAACCATTGTCATGGTGGTTATATTCCGATTAATTTCCCCAGATTTGGCTTACAAACTCTGGATGGTCAATAAACGGATTACGATTCCCTTGGAAATCATGTACCGCCTTATTTCGGTCGATTTCTTTTTGGCTTACTGGATCTTCAGAATGCCAACGCTTTAGCATAGTAAGTAGCCAAGGTTCAAAAACGGTTGTATTGGTTCCATCCAGAGCGGCATCCGAGCTTGTGGAGTTTCCTTCCCAATTAGCGATTTCATTTTCATAGCGTGTTGCCATGTAGAAATATGCTCTTGCGAAATCACCTTTAAACTCATCAATTGGCTCAAACACCGTACCTGCATAACCAAGAGAGTTTGCTGCACTGCCTAATTTAGAACCATTGCTTGATGTGTATGTTGCACTACTTACCTCACCAAATGGCCAATTACTACGTTTCGAGTTAACGTAGCCGTCAGTGGCAAATAAATGGTGCCCGTCAGAGTTCATTGGCTCGACTTTCCCACCAAACCAGCTTTTCGGGAATGAGTGCTCACGGTTGTAGCAATCACCTTCTTTGCTGTATTGACCACATTGATCGGACACCTTAGTAAATTGGATTGAATCTGAGCCTGAAGGTTTCTCCGAATACATATCGAGAATCGACCCATCAGTGTCATAGTATGCGTCTAGGTCAGCCTCAGACACTAATGTCCAAATAGCGGTGTAACCCTGACTACTATACCCAATCAACTTGAAGATGCAGGCTTAAACACCTGAAAATTGTCATTGATTCGAGACGTCAACGAACCTGCAATCTCTGGAAGAGTTACAGTAAAAAATTGGTCTATGGCTTCCTTGAA
>NZ_JACJFF010000162.1:0-8762 GCF_014164465.1 Vibrio sp. SG41-7
AATAATGCATCCATACCCTGATAAGCGATTTGACGGTATGACTCGAGGTAGGAGCCGGATGCGTTAGTAGCGCACGTCCGGATCTGTGCGGGGGGTGGCAGGTGACTGCCATTCCTACCGCGACCCATTATGTGATTTTCTAAAATCGATGGGGTCACGGTAGAGGTAAACGGTGGGAAGGTGCTTGTGTTGGACGCGCCCAATACTTTATGTTTCCAGTAGCTAAACTGACTTTGGTCGAGTTGGTGAGAGCGGCAGTATTGCGCTTGAGAGAGCTGGGTTTGTTGCCACGCATCGATATGATGCTGCCAATGTTGTTGGAGTGTAGACATGACCGAACCTTGTATGAGTAATGACAGTGGTCATTATCAAGGTTCATATTCAGAGCGAAAAGAATGCGGAGTTATTGGCGCTTACGTTTTTTTAGGCAAGGTTTTGGGAGAAACCACTTGATCATACGACAAGGTATAGAAATACTTAGTCCGTGATTTCATCACTAATGTTTGAGTCTTGGCAGTGTTGCTATTCGTTGTGATTAGTTTTTGGAGAAGGTTAATTTGAAAAAGTCATCCCCCCTGTTTTCTGTCGTTTATCTTGTGATTTTTGTTATCGGGGCTATTTACCTTTCCTCCCAAAAAGGAGCGTTGGACAGAACGAAGATACTTCGGGACAGATCTGACTCTTACTCGATGGTTCTCATTAAAGATATGGGGTATGGAGGACTTATCCATAACTTCAAAAACTTTCTTTTAAGAAGAGACCTTGCTGATTATCAAAAAGCGAAATCTAATGTGCATAATCTCCAAAGATTAGACGCACTTATTGCAGGGATTAATGATGCTGCAATACTTAAAAATCACGCTGATTTAATGCGTATGATTGAGCACTATAACAAAGCGTTAGAGGTGATTAAAAATAATGCGGGCGCTGGTGTTTTATACTTAGATAATTTAGTTCAATTTAACAATAAAAGTACCTTGAAAATCATCGAAGATATTGAAGCGTCGAATAAAAATATAAAAGAGGTTTATGATAAATCCAGTCAAGACCTATGGATTTCGATGGTGGCTTTTGTTGTTGTTTGTTTTCTTTTATTTTTGACTTCAATTATACACCATCTTAGGTCAAATGCAGAGTTTAAGATTCGAACACGGTTAGAAAGTAAAATAAAAGTTTTGTCTAATGATACTTCTAGATTAGGTCGAGTTATATCTAAACTCTCATCAAGGATCCCGCCAAGAAACTTTGAAATGATCGACTCTCATTTATGTGATGCTTACCAAATCACAGGTGACGAATTAAATGTTGAACTTTCTAAATTGGTTTTTTTCTTCTTGCTTCCTAAAAATAAAGTGTTATATGCCATCAGCGGGGACGTTCTTTATCTGATGAAAGATGTAGATTCTAAATACCTTACAAATAAACTCACTTTAGATTTGGAAAAAATAGGCCTAAATGTCAGGTTTATTCAGTTGCCCGAGTCGAGTGGCTATTAAATAGGAGTTGTCTGGTTGAGTTTAAGTGAAAAGAAAGTTTTGATACTCGATGATTCTTCAGTTGTGCTGTCTACTGTTAGTGGGATGTTGTCTAAAATTGGGTTTAATGATAAAAACATTTTATTCAGTCAGAAGCCCAAAGCTGGAGTGACAATCTGTCGAAGAGATGAGTTTGATGTGGTCATTTGTGATTTTAATTTTAATCAGCACTTAAATGGTAAACAAATACTAGAGGAGTTGCTTCATTATGAGTGTTTGAAAGACAACTCTTCCTTTATCTTGATTACAGGTGATAGTACAAAAGAGACCTTTAATAGTCTTCTTGAAATGTCGATTGATGATTATATTTTAAAACCATTTAACTATGAGATGCTTAAAGAAAGGCTTGTGAAATCGATAAATAAACGGCAGAGATTGCAAAGTATTTATAAATTAAAACGTCAAAATAAATATGAAGAGGCAGTTAAAGTTTGTGATGAATTATTTGTGAAGTATCCTGCTTATAAGATGGCTATCAATAGAGAGAAAGGTATATTTTTGAGGCTGATGAAGCGCTGGGGAGAGGCAGCAGAGTTTTATAAAGAACTTTACTTCAGCTGCAGTCACGATTGGGTTAAGCTTGGTTTGGCGAATGCGTTGAAGAATAGTGGTGACTTAGATAAAGCAAGAAAATTAATTTCGTTTGTTTTAAGCCAAAATCCGGATAGCATTGACGCAAAGAAAGAGATGGCCAGCATTGAGGTACTCACAAATAATATCCCTGCTTCTATTACGCAGTTAATTGATGTTAATAAACTAACGAGAGGCTGTTCAGAAAGAGAGTTGATAATATCAAACTTATCTATCTATATTGATGATTTTGAAAATTCATATTATTACTACAAGAGATTTAGGGATGTCAATCAAGAAACATACAGGAAGAGTATTTGGCTTGATATCAACTATTTAAGACGAACTTTTCAGTTTGTTTCAAGCTCTCACTCTAATTCAAAATTAAAGATCGAGTTAAAAAAGAGTCAAGGGATATTAAATGATCTTTATAAAATAAATGATGATTTTGTTAAAATTAATCTTGATTTTCTTATGTCGCACCTAATGATGATATTAGGGAACTACTCTGAAGCTGTAGTTTTGTTTCAGGATGCGTATAAAAGAGCCCAAAAAACTGATGAGTTTGATTTCTATGATCTTGTATATTTAAGTTGGCTTTTTCTGCACTTTTCATATGACTCATATTTTATAAGTTTCATACCTATGATGGAAAACTCGTATCTTGCTACCATTAGCAGAAAGTCATCGAAAAACCATAGTGAGTCGCTACTTGAGTCATTAAATCTACTCAATTTAAAATCTATTCGTTGTCATGAAGAGAAAGTTGAGTGGTTGCAGCATCAGAAAGATGCATTTGGAAGCAGTGATAAAGGTGAT
This sequence comes from Vibrio sp. SG41-7, assembly GCF_014164465.1. Taxonomy (NCBI): domain Bacteria; kingdom Pseudomonadati; phylum Pseudomonadota; class Gammaproteobacteria; order Vibrionales; family Vibrionaceae; genus Vibrio; species Vibrio sp. SG41-7. The sequence goes on from NZ_JACJFF010000162.1 coordinate 2,925, forward strand.
TTGATACTTAATTATATTAATATTTCAAGAGTCTACCCAACTTTAGTATCAATAAGGATCAATATAGTGAGGCTTTTATCTGATGTATGGCCTTGTGGCTATGGTAGGTTTCAGGTGGATTCTTTAATTCAGGATTGTGACAAGGTGATTCGAGCATTTGCTAATCCTATAGACTTGAAAAGCCTCTCCTATGACGCTCTTTACAAGAGCGCTCTAGAGGCAATTAATAACTCTCAAAACCGTTGAGTATGAGTTCTGTACAATATGTATGGGGTGGTTTTTGTGAGGATTACCTTATTCTTGATGCTTTCCATTGATAACAGGATTCCCCGTTGCTCGTAGAAGGAAGCTAATCCCTTTATCTGCGTGGGCAAAGAACTTTTTCCAACCTGCGCACAGGTAGTTTAAACCCGGCTCCCCTTCTCGTGTCTGGATGAAGCGATTTTTAGGGCATTCTCCATAACAAGCAAAAAGGTAGTTACATTGTTGGCATTGACTCGTGAGTGTTTTGCTCTTGTTAAAGCCAAATTTTTGTTGCGGTAGACCATAAGCGAAGTCTTCCAGTTTTTGAGTGTGAATATTGCCAATTTTGTATTCAGGGTAAACATAGTGATCGCAACTAAAAACATCACCATTCGCTTCCATGGCTAAACCTTTGCCACAAATGTCCGCCAAGGTGCAAAGTGGGTTAGGTGCGCCTCTCCATGATTCAACACATGCATCAAAATAAGGAACACTAATCTTTCCTAGATCATTTTTAATCCATTCGTTAAAAATTTCAATAAGGAAGTTCCCCCATGCTTCGTCACTCACACACCAGGATTCAACTATTGAATTTTTATTCCCTGGTATCAGCCTTTTGTCTCCTTGTTTGAGTTGTTCTTGATGTGATGAAGTTTGTGGTGCTGTTATATGAAAGTCTTTTTTTTCTACAATCGGGATAAACTGAAGTTGCGTTGAGCGAACCTCATCTCGTAAAAAACGATAAACGCTGAGAGGATCACGGCTAGTGATATTATTAATGCATGTTAGTGTTGCGAATGAGACTTTATGCTTATGCAAAAGCTCTACTGCATTCATTACTTCTCGAAAAGTCCCGCGTCCTGCTTTGTTTCTTCTATACATATTGTGCATTTTTTCAGGGCCATCAATACTTAACCCAACGAGAAAGTTATGGGATTTTAGAAAAGTGCACCAATGATCGTTTAATAAAGTCCCATTCGTTTGTAAATCATTATAAATAACGACACCTTCTGGTTTGTATTTTTCTTGTAACTCCACCACCGTCTTGAAGTAGTCTAACCCTAGCATTGTAGGCTCTCCCCCTTGCCAAGAAAAAACGATTTCTGGGGTGTTTTGAGCATGAATATACTGACGAATATAAGACTCTAAGGCGTGCTCGTTCATTCGTGGTGACTTACCCTTGTTGTACTCAAGTAAGTTTTGTTTGCTTAGGTAGTAGCAATATGAGCAATTTAAGTTACAGATTGGACCAATTGGCTTTGCCATTATATGCAGACGCTTAGAGGCTTTACCTTTGAATGTAGGGGCTTTTATCATGATCTTTATCATAACCAGTTTATTAGTTCTAACCTATCAAACTACCACTCGTTCAGTTTTACTGGAAGTTTCAAAAACTATAGATTATTTTGACATTTTAGCTATAGCCAAAATGACTAATTTGATGTAGTGGGCTTGGGGGGCTTAGACCATTTCTAAGGAGAGGCGGTTTGGCAGTAGTCATTGAATTGATCATATTACACTGATGCCATTTTTGATTGCATTTATCCCTTTTTATTCTAAAAGTTGATTTAAGGTTATAATCATCTTACCTATTTTTCATAGGTTTGCAGGGGCTGTCGTGTAATATGAGCCTTTTCAAAACGTAGAAAGGTTTATGTTAATAAGCAGAGAAGGGAGTGTGTCAATGAAAAAGTACACCATAGTGATGATGATTGTCGCTCTTTTGTGGGGGTGCTCATCTCCTAATAAATATGATGAACTTAGCTCTACTTTAGCAAATACGAATGCAACGAAAGCTTATAATATTGGTATCGCGTTTGGTGGCGGTGGTGTTCGTGGTTTTATGCATTTGGGTGTAATTAAAGCCCTGGAAGAAGAAGGGCTTAAGGCGAATCTTGTTTCTGGAAGTTCTGCCGGTTCAATTGCTGCTATTTTATATGCATCCGGTATGACTTATGCCGAAATTGAAACCATAGTGTATGACCTTGAAGCTAGAGATGTCTTGGACTTCGTTTTGTCGTCTCAAGGCGCTATTAACGGAAAAAAACTTTCAGATTGGATTAATCGGCATGTCAATTATGATGATCTTTCTAGTCTGCCAATTCCTTTGGCTATCACAGCAACAAACTTAACAAATAAAGAAATATTTGTGATTCATTCTGGAAACCCAGGACATGCAGTGCAGGCTTCATCATCTATTCCTGGAGCGGTTATTGCTATTGACTATCAAGGAGATGTTCTTGTTGACGGTGGCTTGCTCAGTGTGGTTCCTGTTTACCCTTTGCGAGAGATGGGGGCAAATAAGGTTATTGCGGTTGACATTTATTGTCACAATCAAAAGTCTCTCACCCCCGATGCCTCTGCTGGGGAGGTAGTGATAGCAACAATTAGAATGCAGAGCTGCCGTCTTTCTGAAGAGGAAATGAATAGTGCGGATTTGGTTATCAATATGGATTATGAGCCAAGTAGTTTTGCTGATTTCGATTCTAAATCTGAAGCTATTGAAGCCGGTTACCAAATAACAAAGAAGATGATGCCAAGTATTAAAGCTTTAATTGAGCTGTAATGGCTGGGTTAAGTTATAGGGGTTAACAACTGCACTCTCCCTATAAAAGTGTGGGAGAGTGAGTTTTCGTCAATCTAATTAGGGTCTAATCCATTTGCTCTTGATAAAAGGAATACATATCGTTTTGTTTTTGTACGAAAATCGATACCAGTTCGGGATCAAATATCTTCCCACTTTGAGATTTGATAAATGATATAGCATCATCTTTAGGCCAAGGTTCTTTGTATGGGCGCTTTGAAATCAGTGCGTCAAAAACATCACAAATCGTTACAATACGAGCTTCTATTGGTATCTCACTACCTCTTAATTTTTTAGGGTAGCCATGACCATCCCAGCGCTCATGGTGATGAAGTATGATATTTGTCATAACCTGGGTGTCAATGCTGTTTAGGTTATTATCTCGTATTATGTTTTTAATTATTTGAACGCCGAACTGACAATGTTGATTCATGATAGCTCGTTGCTCACTACTATACTTTCCTGTAAATAATAAAATATCATCAGGAATGTTAATTTTACCAATGTCGTGGTATGTTGAGTATTCAGATATCAAAAACGGGTTGATTTTTTCAGAGCTATACCTTTTTTCATACTCACTAGCTAATAAGTAACAGTAGCTTTTTACTCTAATTAAGTGTTTATATGTCTCTATGTCTTTTTTTTGTGATTCTATTAAAATGCCATAAGATTTTTCTTTAAAAGATAAGTATTTCAATAAGTTTTCTTTTAGTGTTTTTTTTAAATTTTCTACTTCATTGTTTATTTCTTTGAAGTTTTCTTGGAAAAAAAACTCTGTTTTTGAATTTAAATAAATAACGCCCAGTAGATTCCCTGAAATATAAAAAGGTAACCTCATCTTTGATTTGTGATTACCGGATACAGTTATGTCATTTGATATTATTATATCGCCTAAATTTGAGTCTTTCCCTATTTTCTTTTTAGGAAAGTTAGTTGGTGTGTTTTTTGTATTATCCCACACGAAAAAATTATGCAAATAACCATCCCTAACGAGTGCGACTGATAGTCTAGATATGTTAGGGTGTTTTTTACTTATCTTCACAATTTCAAAATAAAGTGCGTTTATTATATTATTCATTCGGCTTGTTATTTTTCAATTTGGACATTTCAACCTTTAGTTGGTTAGTCTTATGATTAATGCTTTCTATTTCTTCTAGTATATCAAGTGATTCCAATGGTGTTTTCTTGATAGGTCATTAATTATATGCATGTTCTGTTTAGGTCGCCACCATTGTACTTAAGTCAGATAAACTCTGATATTATACCATTTATGCTACTAGCAAAAACTTGTGACTTGCGTTTGCTTCCCTGCACTCGAACTTCATCGGCGACAACAGTAAATCCTTGTTTAATTGATTTTTATCAGTTTATAAAATGAGCCAAGGTTTGAGCGATGAAATCAATGACTTCCCCTCATATGTATGTTCGATCATATTCTCACTTTCGATTGTCTTCTATAGAGCTCCTTTTAGAGAGAGTTATCGCAATGAAGGTGCGTAAGCCGTAAGGGAAGGACAAGCAATAGGTTCAACTGTTTGCGAATTGTCAAGTTCTCTAAATCTAAACATACACACCACCGTTTGTTCATTTAAAAGATTCCATTCCATTAAAATGTAACGTATGATTAACGATATGTCACGAATTTGTTACACATTAGTTGATCTTAAATTTTACGAGAGAGTGTTGATGCAATTGTGTGCTCGAAAGTCTGCATTCGGTGAGCAATGTTCTTTCGCAAATTAACGATAAGAATCATCTAAGATTATATAACTGGTTGAATTTAATTGTTTTTTTTCTTATTTTATTAAGCTTTTTACATTAAACTCAGCATCTTAGTAGGGGTGTTATGTTTTTACTCAATCTTCAAGTAGCTTTTCATAAAGTAACTATCCGAGCTAAATTGTATTTCATTAGCTGTATGCTGGTTATTTCTATTGTTCTCTATGGCTTTCTTCAACTGGCAACTCTAAATAACTTACATCAGTTAGAAAATACGTCACTCCAGAATTTATCGGCTGAGGCTGATTTGTTGATGCTGCGTCGGCATGAAAAAGACTTTTTAGCTCGCAAAGACTTTAAGTACTATGAAAGATTTAAGCAAAGCCATGAAGGCTTAACAAGTCGTCTTCAAGCTTTGGATGAGTCTATTACTGAGCATGGTTTAGTGCTCGATAGCTCTGTTCCTTTAGCTTTGCAATATTTGAGTGATTACCACATTGCATTTAAGCAGTTAGTTGAGCGTGTAACCTATATTTATTCATCAGAAGGCAGTAGCTTGTTGAGTCGCTTAGAGGTAGCGCGTACGCAACTGAAATCTGATGTTATCACTCTTGCTGATCCAAAGTTAAAGCTAGCTCTTTTAGAGATGATAGAAAGTGATCTCAGTTATTTAGCTTGGATTGATAAGGATAATGAAGTTGTGTTCATGCAAGCTCTTCAAGACTTTGAACAGAGCTACAGTCAGTCGGTCGCTGGTTCGTTTCAAAATTACCGAGCTCTTGCTATTGAACTTATCAGCGCATACTCTGAACTGGGTTTATTGCCAACTCAAGGGCTTCATGGGCAACTCAGAGCCAAGGTTCATGAGCTTGAGGTATTGATTACCCAGCAGCAGCTTGATTTAGATATGGCAATTAGAGCGGCATCTGTTAAAGAAAAAAGAAAATTAGAGGCTTTCGGTGGAGTGATTGCGTTGGTTATTACGCTGTTACTTGCTATCGTGGGGAAAAGTATCATCAATCGTATTCAAAGAATTAATTATACAATGCGTGATATTGCTAATGGCAGCGGGGATTTAACCCACAGAATCAACGCTCAAGGTGGTGATGAAATTGCAGATCTCTCTAACTCTTTTGATAGCTTTGTTGCAAAACTTCATGGCTTAATTAAAGAAGTTGCTGAGGTGCGAAGTATTTTGAATCAAAACTCGGTTAGCTCTGATGAAATTGCAAAGAGAAGTATGACGAATGTCGAGCTTCAAAAAGTCGAATCTGAATCCATTGCGACTGCAG